>NZ_JACLCT010000001.1:0-277111 GCF_014218915.1 Chryseobacterium sp. C2(2020) | reverse complement strand
GTCATCAGCTTTGATGAAGATTTCTATCAATAGATTTTCGTCAAAAAGCATATCTTTGTTTTTCATGAGGTGTTTTAGTATTTGTTCAATTCTAAAATATTAATTTTAGACATTAAGCACCTCATGTTTTTCTCCGAATTCACGTTAATATTACCAGAAGTTTTACTATTTATTCTCATAATAATTACGATAAGAAATTTGTGGTATATAACAGGAAATATGACGAAACAAAAAATCCAAATAGATTTTTCTTCACCCAAAAAGCTAAATTTGAAAATTTAGGCACTTTTTATCCATCGATCTGGAAATTGTCGGGTAAAAAACAAAAAATAATAGAACAAAATTTCATTTTAAAACTTCTGAGTTTGCCTACAACGGTTATTATTATACCCATCTTTTTATTTTTGAAATTTTTACCTTTTATTTCAAAAAAATTATTTCGAAACGATTATTAATCATTATCAACCGTAAATTTGCACAATAATTCAAAACTATGGTAAATTTTGTTCTGATTGCAGTGTGCATTATCGCGGGAATGGTTTTCAAAGCAACAAAATCCATCCATCCCGATGCGCATAAAGGAATCAACACCTGGATTCTCTATCTTGCACTTCCGGCGGTTTCATTCAAATATTTACCGAAAGTTCACTGGTCGGCAGAAATGCTGTTTCCGGTGGTGGCGACTTTTCTTACGGCAGTTTTTTGCTTTTTCTTTATGATGTTTTACAGCAAAAGCAAAGGCTATTCACGGCGTTCCCGAAGTACTCTGGAACTCGTAAGCGGCTACAGCAATACTTCGTTTATCGGTTTTCCGCTCATTTCGGCTTTTTACGGAGAAAGTTTACTGAGTATTGCCATTATCTGTGATCAGACCATGTTTTTTGCACTTTCAACATTAGGAATTATTGCCGCTTTAAAAGGCGGAAGCAAATCCGGAAAGATCAGCGCAGCATTTATTCTGAAAAGATTGGTTACATTTCCGCCATTAATTGGCTGTATTGCTGCATTGATTCTGTCTCAATTCGTCGATTTCACTCCTGCAGAACCTTTTTTCGATAAATTAGCAGCCACAGTTAGTCCGTTGGCTTTATTTTCAGTCGGATTACAACTGAAATTCAATGGCTGGAAAAAACTGATTCCCCAAATGTCGGTTTCCATGTTTTACAAACTTATTCTGGCTCCGGCAATAACGCTCGGATTAGCACTTTTACTCGGAATAAAAGGAAATATTGCCAGAATTACCATCTTCGAATCGGCAATGCCTACAGTCGTTACCTCAAGCATTATTGCGGAGCAGTACCGATTAAATACAAAACTTACCAATTTAACGATCGGCTTCAGCATTATTGCAGCTTTTTTTACTTCCGCAGTCTGGTTTTACATTATCGATTATTTTTTTAGTGGATAATAGCAACTATTGTTTTAATGTAAAAACTATACAAAAAGATAAGTAGCAATTTAGCCAAAACGTATGCTGAATTTCAGTTAAAATTAATTTTGATTAGCAATCTTTACATTGAACTAAAGCTTAACTTTCTTAAACTCTCAAACTCTCAAACCCTCAAACTCTTAAACCCTTCAACATTTTTTTGGAGCTTTTTCCGGCTTTCCACTGTATCTTTTGGGTTACGGGCTCCGCTTCGCTCCGCCCGCAACCCAAAAGGATGCCGTTGCAATCCGGGCTAAATAAAAGTCATATCGACGAATAGCGCGACGAAACAATCTCCAATTGAACCGATAAATTTTAAAAATTTTGTATGGTTTAGATTCTTTCAGAACGACAAACTTGATGTTCATTTTTATAAAAATTGTTTAAAGTAAAATGGTAGAAAACTCTATAGAGTTTTATCTGTGTAGACATCATATTCGGAAGATATTCAGCGTTCCGTAGGAACAACGCTATCTTTAGACTATTTATCGTATTTACAGATATCAATCCTACGGATTGATGGATAGATTCATTCTTATTTCCACACAGATTCAGCTCCCAAAGAATCAAAACTCCTTTTGATAATAAGCTTTAAATATATCATCTCATTTGCTGAGTCAAACGCCTTTGCGAACGAAAAATATGCTCAACCAGATAAGGAAGTTTTGTGATCATTTCATTCGCTGAGTGAAACGCCTTAGCGAACGAAAAATATACATAATCATTTAAAGAAAATCTTAGCGGTCATTGCGCTTAAAAGGATCCCATAAAAACACACCATCAAAAAAATTGCAGTTCACAAAAGAAAAAATTAATTTTACACTTTAAATTTTTCCCTTGAACTACGCCCAGATTGTTTTACCGTTAAACCTAAAAGGATCTTTCACTTATAAAGTTCCTGAAGAACTGCAAACAGGAATTCAGACAGGAATGAGGGTTTTGGTTCCTTTTGGCGGCAAAAAAATCTATACGGGAATTGTTTTTGAACTTCACAACAATGCGCCTGAAACTTTCGTAGCAAAAGAAGTCATCAGTCTTCTCGACGATCAGCCGATTGTTCCGCAGGAGCAGATTAACTTCTGGAACTGGCTTTCCGACTATTACTTGTGCGGTTTGGGAGAAATTTACCGTTTTGCGTTTCCTTCGTCTTTGAAACTTGAGAGTGAAACCTACCTGAAACTGAAACCGAATGTGAAAGTTGACTTTGAAAACCTCGATGTTAACGAAATGTATCTCATTCAGGCTTTGGAAGTAAGGCAATTGATTAATCTGACTGATATTGAAGCATTTATTCCTAAAAAAGATATCATTAAAACTGTCAATTCTTTAATTGATTTGCAGTATATTGAAATCGACGAAAAAATTGCCGAAAAATACAGAGCGAAAGAAGTTGCCTACGTAAAAATCAATGATGAGGTTTTACAGCGGCAAAATCTTACGGAAATACTTTTATCCTTAAAAAGAGCGCAAAAGCAGAAAGACCTTTTCCTCCATATTTTAGAAAAGCAAACCGAAAATCCTGATTTACCCATCAAAAAATCAGAACTTTTTGAAGACGGATATTTCGGAAGTTCGCACTTTAAGGCTTTGGCAGATAAAAATCTGGTCGAAGAATATTATATGCAGAAAGACCGCATCGAAAGCTATGAAGGTGAAATAGAAGAGATCGAAGAACTTTCGGAAGCCCAGAAAGAAGCGAAAAATGAAGTGGATGATGCCTTTGAAGAAGGGAAAAATGTCCTGCTTCACGGGGTAACTTCTTCCGGAAAAACACATATTTATTTAGAAAAGATCGAAGAATGCATCAGCGAAGGAAAAAATGTACTGTTTTTACTTCCCGAAGTTTCTTTAACTAAACAGATCACTCAGCGATTAGAAAAAAAATACGGAAGACAACTTGGGTTTTACCATCAGAAACTTACAGATTTTGAGAGGGTGGAAGTCTGGAGAAGAATCAGACAGAATGATATTAAAGTTTTAATCGGAACACGGAATTCTCTGTTTTTACCTTTCCAGAATGTTGGGTTGGTTATTGTGGATGAAGAACACGATTCTGCGTACCGTCCGAGAGAAGTTTCTCCTTATTTCAATGCAAAAGATGCGGCGTTGGTTTTTGGGAATTTTTATGGAGCAAAAGTCATTTTAGGCTCTGCAACACCTTCTGTGGAAAGCTATTACAACGCCAGAAAAGATAAAATGAAATATGTTTTTCTGGAAGAGCGCTTTGGAAATGTCAATCTTCCTGAATATGAACTGATTAATTTCAAAGAAGCTCAGGAATCCCAAAAAGTTTCCGGAAATTTTTCTTTACAGCTTATTGACGAAATTAAAAAAGTGTTGGAAGAAAAAAATCAGGCAATTGTTCTTCACAACCGCCGTGGTTACGCCAATGTTGTGGAATGCGAAACCTGCGGTTACGTAAATTACTGTTCCAACTGCGATGTGGTGATGACGTATCATAAAGCTGCCAACGAAATGAAATGCCATTACTGCGGACAGAGAGCCTCAAAACCCAAAGTTTGCCCGAAATGTCATTCGGAAAATCTAAACGAAAGAGGAGTAGGAGTAGAGCAGATCCATGAAGAAGTATCTAAATTATTTCCCGATCAGGAAGTAGACAGAATGGATGTGGATTCCATGAGAAAGAAATTTGCCTACGAGAAATTATATGAAAAAATTGAAGATCGGGAGACCGATATCGTTGTCGGGACACAGATGATCTCAAAAGGTCTGGATTTTGATCACATCGAGCTGGTTGCCATTCCGAAAGCGGATTCCTTATTATATGTTCAGGATTTCAGAGCCGAAGAAAGAGCTTATCAACTCATTACTCAGGTTTCCGGAAGAGCGGGAAGAGTTTCCGGAAAAGGAAAAGTGTTAATACAGACTTTTAATCCGGATCATTCTGTTTTTCAGTTAATTAAAATGAATAGCCCGGCAAAAATTTACAAATATATTTTAACGGAACGCCAGAAATTCCATTATCCGCCTTTTACAAAGCTTATTATGATAGAACTGAAGCACAGGAGAGAGGATAAAGCCAACCGCGCTTCCCAGTTTTTAGGATCCATCCTTAGAAAATATCTTCCCGAAGATTGTGTTCTGGGTCCGGAAAAAGCTCAGATTGCGCGACTTAACAATCTTTATCAGTTCCAGATCATGCTGAAACTTCCCAAAGGAAAAAAGTATGATGAGTATAAAAAGAGAGTTTTAACAAGTCTGAAAGAATTCGATGAAATTACAGCGTACCACAGCATCAGAAAAGACGTTTTTGTAGATTTTTAACAATTTTTAACAAACTTTATACTCTTTTTATAATAGTCTACTGAACTGCCATACAACAATATTTTCTACATTTGATCGTTGATTATATGTTTGGTGTTTTACATTTCAATTTAACCCGTTGATTTTTAAACCATCCAAACTATAGCAAAAGAAAAATAGATGGTAAATTTCAGAAAGTATATTTCAGGTGTTGCGGTGCTGGCTTCAGGATTTTTTCTTGCACAGTCTACCGTTTCTACAGTTCTGTATTCTCCGGCTTACGACAATCAGAAGAGCAGTTTAAACTTACCTTCTCCCATCACTTCCATGGTGGAAAAAACTATTTTGTCGCCGAAAGAACTTGTAGACATTAATGTAAACACTATGATGACCGATCCTGTGCTGAAAAATGCAACTTGGGGATTCGTAGTGTACGACCCGAAAACGAAGAAAGTAATTTCTTCGTATAACGAAAATACTCCTTTGGTTCCAGCTTCCACAACGAAATTATTAACTACCGAAACAGCAATGAACATGCTGGGCGAAAGTTATCGTTGGAATACCCAATTAGAGTATTCAGGAACAGTGGACGAAAACGGAGTGTTAAACGGAAATCTTTACATCGTCGGAAGTGGAGACCCTTCTTTAGGAACCAATAAAGGCGGAGCTTGGGCTTACAGAGACATTATTACAGATTTCAAAGAAGGACTTTCTCGTGAGGGAATCAAAAAGGTAAATGGAGACATTATTATCCAGACAGCGCTTTTCAAAGGCAATATTTCGAAGCTTCCGGAAAATGTTGTGTGGTTGGAAAACAATAATTACTATTTGCCGGTTGGTACAACGAAAGAGATCAATCCTGCCAATGAAAAACTGATTGTAAAGAAAGGAAACAACTTTTCAACCGATAAGAAATTTTTCTACGTTTCTCCGTACAACAACCAGATGGTGTATGCAGATAAATACGAAGGCGACGGAATTTTAACAACAAAATTACCCGATGCTCCGGCTTATCTTGCAAACTCTTTCAAAACAACTCTCGTAAAAAGCGGAATTCCGGTAACAGGAAAAGTGACTCCGAAAATGACGGATGCGAATCCTGAAGCCAGAAAATTAGTTTCGGTTTACAAATCTCCTACTTTAGCGGACATTATTTATTATACCAATCAGCACAGCGATAACGGTCTTGCTGAAGCATTGTTAAAAACGGTTGGTTTTCAGAGTCTTGGAGACCAGACCACAGAATCCGGAAGAAAAGTAGTAACGGAACATCTTAAAAATGAAGGTTTCGATATGCTTGGTTTAAATTATATCGACGGAAGCGGACTTTCGAGAAGCAATAACGTAACGCCGATTGCACAGGCAAAATTCTTAACCTCTTTAATGGATGAAAAATATTACAAAACATATTTAAATTCATTGCCGATTGGAGGACAGTCCGGAACGTTGAAAAGAATGTTCAACGGACTTGGAAACGGACAGGTTTTTGCAAAAACAGGAACGCTGAATAAAGTAAAAACATTAGCAGGATACATGAAAACGAATACAGGAAAAACGCTGGTTTTCTCTTTAATGGTGAACAACTACGCAGGATCTGTAGACATGGTAAAGAAAAGAATGGAAAAAATTCTTGAACCTGCTTTAGATTTATAGAATTGTTAAAATTTAACGAATAATAAAACCTTTTAATCATCGATTGGAAGGTTTTTTTATATCTTTGATATATTTTTTAAATTCAATATGAAAAAGTTTTACTTTTTAGTTTTGTGTATGCTTACTTTTCAGCAAATAAGTGCTCAAAACGATAATGTCGAAAGAAAAGTGATGATGGCGAAAGAAATGAAATCTTTCGCTCACAAAATGGCAGTCGGAAATGTCAACCCGAATACCCTGAATTACGATCTCCAGTATCAGAGGCTGGATCTTACCATTAATCCGGCGGTGTATAATGTTTCGGGTTCCGTCACTTCTCATTTTAAACCGAATCAGAGTGTAAGCTCTATTTATTTTGATCTGGATAATCAGATGACGGTTTCGGGAGTGCAGTATCACGGAACGCCGCTTACTTTTCAGCAGTTGTCTACCAAAGAACTGAAAATCAACTTTCAGTCTGCTCTTGCGGCGAATGTTCTGGATTCTTTAACAGTTACGTATTCAGGAGCGCCTTCAACAACCAACAACGCTTTTTTTAACGGAACACAGGGTGGAACTGCGGTTTTATCCACTTTAAATGAACCTTACGGAGCGCAGGACTGGTTTCCTACAAAACAAAGTCTGAACGACAAAATCGAAAGAGTAGATATAAAAGTAACCACCCCTTCACAATACAGCGTTGCTTCCAACGGAAAGCCCATGTCTGAAACCATTTTAGGAAATGGTCAGAAACTGACGTTCTGGAGAACACAATATCCGACTGCAGCATATCTTATCGCTCTTTCCATCACCAATTTCGTAAAATTAACAGATACAATGGGAAATCCTCCTTTTCCGTTCATTAATTATATCTTTCCGGCAACGTCTACGAATACAACAAGTATGAATAACATCAACTGGACAAAAACGGTGATGAATACTTTTGAAACCTACTTCGGACCTTATCCTTTCAGAAATGAAAAATACGGACACATGGAATTTCAGGCGGGTGGCGGAATGGAACATCAGACCATGTCTTCCATGGCTGGATGGAGCAGAAGTCTCATTGCCCATGAGTTGGCTCACCAGTGGTTTGGCGACAAAGTAACCTGCGGTGCGTGGAACGACATCTGGCTGAATGAAGGTTTTGCCACTTTTGGAGAACATGTGGCGAATGAAAAATTGCTGATGACAAATACAGATTTTTTAAATTATCTGCTGACTCAGAAAAACTTTGTTACAGGTTCGCCAACAGGAAGTGTATATGTTGCTGATGCCAATCTTACCAGTGTAGGAACTATTTTCAGCAGCAGACTGTCTTATTCAAAAGGGGCTTATGTACTGAGAATGCTGAAATGGATTTTGGGAGATGCCGTATTTTATCAGGCAATTCAGGATTACCATTCCAGACCTAATTTGGCTTATAACTATGTAAGAACTCAGGATCTGAATGCGTCTTTATTAACGTCTACCGGAAAGGATTTTACAGAATTCTTCAACGACTGGATTTACGGACAGGGGTATCCTACGTATGACATCCGTTGGAAGCAGGTAGGAAATACCGTTACTTTCAGAGCATCTCAAACCCAGAGCAGTTCAACGGTAAGTTTCTTCGAAATGCCTTTACCGATCAAAGTAAACGGAACAGGAGGGCAGGTTGCTTATTTTGCGTTGAATAATACAAACAACAACCAATATTTTACGCAGTCGGTAACATTTCCGGTGGCAAGTGTAGAATTTAATTATGAATATCAGATTCTGGACAGAAATTCTACGATAACTCAGGATAATACATTGGGAACTGCAGATTTAGTTAAAGAAGAATTTGCTTTATATCCGAATCCGGCTAAAAATGAACTGAACTTAAAAGGCATTACAAAACCTACAGATTTCACTATTTACTTCACAGACGGTAAATTAGTGAGACAGGGAATTTATCAGCCGGAGAAATCAATCAATATTTCAGAACTGTTTCCGGGAATGTATATTTTTAAAATCAACGATAAGAACGTGAAGTTTTTAAAGAAGTAAAAATATAAGGCAATAAATAACAAAGCTGTTTCATCATGGTGAAACGGCTTTTTTTATTAAATTAGCACATCCTAAAAATTATTAGAAATGATCTCTAAAAAGTATCTTGAAAATTTACAGAACGAACTTCAGAATATTGAAAACGACGGACTTTACAAAAGAGAAAGAATCATCACTTCTCAGCAGAGTGCCGAAATAGAAGCCAACGGAAAAAAGCTGCTGAACTTCTGTGCGAACAATTATCTGGGATTATCCAACCATCCTGAAGTGATGAAAGCTTCACAGGAAATGATAGAATCTCACGGTTACGGAATGTCTTCGGTTCGTTTTATCTGCGGAACTCAGGATATCCATAAACAACTGGAGCAGAAAATTGCAGACTTTTTAGGCCTTGAAGATACCATTTTGTATGCTGCCTGTTTTGATGCGAACGGTGGAGTTTTCGAACCTTTATTTACGGAAGAAGACGCGATTATTTCAGATGAACTGAACCACGCTTCCATTATTGATGGTGTTCGTCTGTGTAAAGCAGCGAGATACCGTTACAAAAACAATAATATGGAAGATCTGGAAGCTCAGTTAATTGCAGCTTCCGAAAAAAATCACCGTTTTAAAATCATCGTTACAGACGGCGTTTTCTCAATGGACGGAATTGTTGCAGATCTGAAAGGAGTTTGTGATCTTGCCGACAAATACGATGCTTTGGTAATGGTAGATGATTCTCACGCAACAGGTTTCATCGGAAAAACAGGTCGCGGAACGCACGAAGCCAACGAAGTGATGGGTAGAGTAGACATCATTACTTCTACACTTGGAAAAGCTTTAGGCGGTGCTTTAGGAGGATTTACTTCCGGTAAAAAAGAAATCATTGATATGCTGAGACAGCGTTCAAGACCGTATTTGTTTTCAAACTCTTTGGCTCCGGGAATCGTGGGAGCAGCTTTGAAGGTTTTGGACATGATTTCTGAAGATACTTCTCTTCGCGATAAAGTAATGGAAAATGCAAAATATTTCAGAGCGGAAATGAAATCTAAAGGTTTCGATATTCCGGATGGTGATGCTGCCATTGTTCCCGTAATGCTGTACGATGCTCCTTTGGCTCAGAAAATGGCTGAAAAGTTAATGGACGAAGGAATCTATGTCATCGGATTTTTCTATCCTGTGGTTCCGAAAGGAAAAGCGAGAATCAGAGTTCAGCTTTCTGCAGCACATACGAGAGAACATCTTGATAAGGCAATTGCTGCGTTTGAAAAAGTTGGAAAAGAATTAGGCGTAATTTCTTAAAAGTAGGCATAATACTGAAAAATACAGTTGGCAAAAACAAATTTCAGTTTTTGCCAACTTAAATTTTAACTTTTTCTATATCCTTCTACATAGAAAACTCTTTTAAAAGGGTAAAATGTACCATAAACTGTTATTGGCAAATAAAAGTTTCCAATTTCATTAATAGCCATATTTACAGTGATTTTTTGTTCCTTATTAGGCTGTAAAACACTGTCGTACTTCGGCATTTGTATGCATGAGCATGGAGGTTTTATAAATAATGATTTTAGGATTTTGTTCCCTGTATTTTTAATTATAAAATCTATTGTCTTATGATTTCCTTCTATTGTGTCTAAATCTATATTCGAAGGAAGTTCTATCTTCGTAAGTTCACTTGTTGGAGTCTTCCAAACTTTTGTAAAGTGAAGATCTGGAATTATGTTCTTATTTTCAGAAGTTTTATTGCAGGAAACTAAATAAAATAAAAACAAAGCGATTATTTTTTTCATTTTTGTGTTATTGTAAAATTTTTAATTCATAATAATATCCATTAAGATTAAGACTTTTCCAGCCTTCATTCGGATAATATTCCAGCAGATCACTGTCTTTATTTATTTGGAAAAAAGTACTGTCTTCCAAGGATTTTTGAAAAAATACCACAAAAAAACCTTCTTTAGGATATTTTATTGTCTTGGGCAAAACAAATTCCCACCGAACAACTTTATCTTTTTTCTTTATTTTAAGATCTGATATTTTACTTTCGAAAGCTATCAGTTCTTCATTATTGTCTGGCAATCCATTTTTGTTACCTAAAAGTTTTACTTTTATAGTAATATTATCATTATGAGGTCTTAAATTCGGATCAGCTACAGGAAAAATACTAAAAGACTTAATATAAGTTTTTTTCTTTGTATTAATTTTTACAAATGTTGCAATCTCGTTATTTGGGAAAATTACCGCATAAGCATTTTTTTTCGTACTCTTTAGCGCTTTTTCTTTTTTAGCGGAGGTGTTTTCATAGCTTACCTTTACCTCTTCAATAGTTTTTGTATTATCAAAGAAAATCAAAGAGTCAGGATTAGAGTAAAAGTCTAAAAGTTTATTATCATAGAAAATCTTATCATTTTTTTTAAATTTAAATGACTTAAGAGCATTTGATTTTAACGATGTATTTTTCCCATCTCTTGATATCGTAACAGAATCAAATTTTTTATAGTCAGAATTTCTAAGAATAATCTGTGCCTTTCCTGAAAAAAGGATAAAAAACATAACAGAGAAAAATAATTTCTCTGTCATTGCTTTTATTTTAGCAAAAATGGTTTGCTGATGTTTCATGGAATTCATGTTCTACAGTTCCTACACCTATCCAAAACACATGGTATTCATAAGTTCCTACACAATCACATTGAAAAGTACCATCTGCTTGTTGTTGTCCTCTTGTACAGCTGTAGCTAATCAAATCTCCTGTTCCCCAAAATGGTCTTCTGTCCGTTTCAGATGAAGAACTATCTCCTGTGTTTTGCGCAAAAGCAAATACAGATGCTAATGCCAATGCTCCGATAATTATTTTTTGTTTCATGATTTCTAAATTTAAAGTTAATAATTTTGTTTTAGAAAACATTTGTGCACTTGTGTTTTTCTGATGTAAATATGAAATGATTTTTTCAAATAGTAAAATCATATTTCGGGTTTTTTGTGAAAAAATATTTAATTGACTTCCAATTGATTATGCATAAATGCTCTTTTTTTGAATAGAAAAACACTAATTTTGTTACAAACCACACATTTTATGAACCAGGAAATAACAGAGAAGATAAAAAAAATAAGAATTTCTAAAGGCTATAATCATCAGGATATGGCTGATAAACTGAACATTACCAGATCTGCTTATCAAAGGTTAGAATCTGGTGAAACGTATTCTTGGGCTAAGTATTTTGAAGAAATAATGGGTGTTCTGGAGACGAATCCAAAAGAGTTTTTTTCAGATATTGGAAAGAAAATTTTTAATCAGACGAATGAAAGTGGTTCTATCGGGTATGTAGAAACTTTGCATCAAGAAAATAAAGAAATTTCAGACAAATTGCTTCAAGCAAAAGATGAGCAGATTGCATTACTGAAAGAACAGGTTGAGTTCCTGAAAAATCAGCTTTTGAAGCAGTAATAAATTATAATAAATTTGTTAAAAAATAAAACGCCTCTACAATTGTAGAATAAAAACAGAATTTCTATATTTACGGAAATTCTGTTTTTTTATGCAAAAAATATCCCTCATTTCACTGATTGTTTTATTATTGGCTTCCTGCAACACCAAGATGAATCAGTACATCAAAGACGAAAAGAATGTAAGTAAACGACATGGCAAATGGAAGGAAGAATATTCTTCGGATGAAGGAACGCTGATTGCCATCGGAAAATATAAGAACGGTGAAAAAGTCGGGATCTGGAAAACCACATTGAATAATAAGCTTTTTCAGAAAGATAAAATAAAAAAGAACATTACAAAGACCAAAATATACCATCAGAACGGAAACCTGATGCAAAGCGGACAGTCTAAAATGGATGTCTCTAAAAATGAACGCCACTGGTATTACTTCGGAGACTGGAAATTTTACAACGAAAAAGGAAATCTCCAATACATAAAGAAGTATGAAGATGGTAAAAAAGTAGACAGTATTTCATTCGAAAAACACTAAGCCTGAAAATCCCTCAGCTTTTTAATATAAAATAATGAACATAACAGAATAAAAGCAAGATTTATTCTGTTTTCTAATAGATATTTTTGTCATTAACATTATATTTGCCATTAATTTTTCAGAATGCTTTACACTATAATAAAAGCGCTTCATATTATCTTCATGGTAAGCTATTTTGCGGGAATTTTTTATCTCGTAAGAATTTTTGTGTACTATAAAGATACCGATGAATTTGCGGAAGAAAAGAAGAAAATCCTCAGAGAACAATATACGTTTATGGCCCGAAGGCTCTGGAACATCATCACCGTTCCTGCCGGAGTAATTATGACGGTTTGCGGACTGACAATGATTTTTCTGAATCTCGGATTGATGAAAATGCCATGGTTTCATTTAAAACTAACCTTCCTGATCGGTTTGGCAGTCTATCATTACTGGTGCTGGAAAAAAGTTTTAAAACTGAAAGAACTCAATGGAAGTACACTTGAAACCGCCAATATAAAACTGAGACAGGCAAATGAAATCGCTACTTTCATTTTGTTCCTTGTCGTTTTCACCGTGATTTTAAAAGCTCAGGTTATTGAATACTGGTGGCAATTAATCGCCGGATTTTTCGTTCTGGTATTTTTAATCATGATGACGGTGAAGCTGGTAAATAAGAATAAGAAAAAATAATGATTCGGTTGATGGTTGTTTGTTTATAGTTGCTGAATAGATTTTTACATCAAAAAAAGTCAGCTAAAACAATCAACAATCAACTAAAAACAATCAACATTTGACAATAAAACTATGATTGCAATTTTAAAAAAAGAACTTTGGAGCTACTTCGGAAACTGGAGCGCGTGGGTAATCATCGCTGCTTTCAGTCTGATCGCGACGCTGTTTCTGTTTTTTTTCGACAACGACTCCAACATTTTTGAGATCGGAATGGCTTCTCTGCAAAGTTATTTCGTTCTGGTTCCGTGGTTACTGATGTTTATTATTCCCGCACTTTCCATGAAAACTTTTGCGGAAGAGCAGCAGACCGGAACCTTAAACTGGCTGTTTTCCCAACCGCTGAAAGTTTCAGATCTGGTTTTCGGTAAGTTTCTTTCGGTTTGGATCGTAGGAATTTTATGCCTGATTCCATCGTTAATTTACCTTTACACGGTTTATGTTTTGGGCGTTCCTGCCGGAAATGTAGATGTGGGAATGACGTTCGGAAGCTACATCGGCTTAATTATTTTAATTGCAACATTTTCCGGAGTGGGAATTTTGGCTTCTTCGCTTTCCCAAAACCAGATTATGGCTTATCTGTTGGGCGTTTTCATGTGTTTCATCATGTATTTCGGGATCGAGCAACTGGCAAGTTACAAATTGCTGGGAGGTGCAGATTTTATTTTACAGAATGTCGGTTTTTACCAGCACTTTTTAGGCTTTACAAGAGGTCTTATTGATTTTAAGGATGTGGCTTATTTTGCTTTAATCATCGGTGTTACATTAGTTTTGTCCAATCATTTCATTAATAAAAAGAAGTAGAATGATGAAGAAGATACAGTTCAAATCTCCGTTAGGAATTTTACTTTTCGTGGTGTTACCATTGGTTATTATTCTTGCTATTTCAGGAATAAGATTGGATTTAACCAAAGAAAAAAGATATACGCTTTCCGATAATACTGTTAAGGTTCTGGAATCGGTAAATAAACCTTTGGTAGTCGATGTTTATCTGGAAGGAGACTTTCCGGCAAGTTTCAAGCAGCTTCAGAGCGAAACGAAATTTATGCTGGAAGAATTCAGAAAAATTAATCCGAAGATCGATTTTAAATTCATTGATCCTATTAAAACCAAAATGTCTAAAGATACTTTGATGGCGATGGGAATGCAGCCTTCCATGCTTCCGGACATCAAAGACGGCAAAGTTTCTCAGATCATGCTCTTTCCTTATGCGGTTGTGAAATACGACAAAAGGGGAGTTTCCATTCCTTTGGTGGTTCAGCAGACAGGAATTGATGCCGATCAGCAGCTTACGAAATCCATTGAAAATTTAGAGTACAATCTGGTTTCGAACATTAAAAATATTGCGGCGCATAAAAGAAAGAAAATCGGGATTCTAGTGAATCAGGATGAGCTGAATCCAAGAGAATTTCAGGGGTTCATGCAACTGGCAACGGAAAGTTATGATGCAGGTCCTATTATTCCTAAAAATCAGACCGAACTTACCATCGCAGATATTCCGACCTTAAAGCAAATGAACGCTTTGGTGATCGCAAAACCGAGAAAAGCTTTCACGGACGGTGAAAAAGTAATTCTTGACCAATACATCATGAACGGCGGAAAAACATTGTGGATGATTGATGCCGTAAATGCGGAAATGGATACATTGATGAGGTCTCAAAAAGTGATGCCTTTTCCTGTAGACATTAACATGACGGATTTTTTCTTCAATTATGGAATCAGGATCAATCCGGCTTTGGTGAAAGATGTGAAGAAATTTGCGCTGTTGAGATTGGTAACGGGAGAAGTGAGCGGAAATCCGCAGTACACCAGTCTTCCGTGGCCGTATTTTCCTTTGGGAATCGCAGAAAACAACAATCCGATTACGAAAAATATCAATCCTGTAAAGTTTGAGTTCCCGACTTCTATCGATACATTGGGCGGAAGAAAAAATATCAAAACGAACGTTCTTTTTGAATCCAGTGAAAGAACTTTATTAAAGCAGGTTCCAAATTATGTGGATCTCAAAGAAATTTCCAGTGTCGACAGTCTCGGACAAATGGAGAAACCAAGCACACCGAAGATTTATGCAGTATCTTTAGAAGGAAAGTTCAATTCTGCATATGCTTCAAGAATCGAAAGAAAATCCTATCCGAATTTTAAAAGTTCGAGCCCTGAAAATAAAATGATCGTGATCGCCGACGGAGACGTAGGAAGAAATAAAGTTCTGAAAGGAGAACCGCTTCCTTTAGGCATAGATTTGCTTACTAACGAACAGTTTGGTAACGAACAGTTCCTGAGAAATGCATTAGATTATCTTCTGGACGACAGCAATCTTATGGATCTCAGAAACCGAAACATTGAAGAAAGGCTTCTTGACCGACAGAGAATTACGGAAGAGAAAAACAACTGGCAATGGTTTAATTTGCTGCTTCCTTTAGTGATTATCGGTATTTTGGGAGGGTTGTTCTTCTGGCTGAGAAAGAAGAAGTTTGGATAAAATAAAAAGAGAAGTTTTTGCTTCTCTTTTTTATTTTATATTCCGTTTTTCATTAATCATTGTAGTTGGATTTTGCCTTGCGTCAAATACATCATTTATGATTATATATTCGTGATTCAGTTTGTAAATGATTTTATAATTACCGCTTAGAATATATCTATGTTGTTGATTTAGCTTTTCCAAATGAAGTTCAAGTTGACCGGATTGTGGATTTTGAATTAATTGTTTTGTCGATTTAAAGATTTGTTTTCGAATTTTATGGGCTATATTTTTGTTGGCTTTGGAAGCATAATAGTCGAAAATGATTTTTAAATCTTCAATAGCAAATTCAGTCCAGATTATTTTCATATTCTACCATTTAGCTGACTGATTTTCCAAATCTTCCTGAGTCCTGAATCTTCCGTTTTTAAAATCTTCTTCAGATTTTTCAATACGGTTTATTAAAGTTTCAATACTAAAAGTGGAATCAGAATGATCTTCTTTTTCCAGCTTCGATAAAATATATTCTTCAATTTTGTCAAAAAAACTTTCATCCTGTAACTGAGCAAGATAAGTGATAAGATTTAATTTTCTGGTTTGAAGATCCATAACTGATGTATTTGAATCAAAATTACAAATTAAATTTTAATATTGAATTTCTAATTGACAACTGGCAATGGTTTAATTTGCTGCTTCTTTTAGCCATTATCGGTATTTTGGGAGGTTTGTTCTTCTGGCTGAGAAAGAAGAAGTTTGGATAAATGATATAAAAAAGAGAAGTTTTTTGTTTTTTTATACATCTTTTAAAATTTCATTTAATGATTCGAAAATATCTAAAGGAATACTATCTGTATTATCTTCTAGATTTTTATTAACTCCTTGAATTTCATTAAAGGTACTTCTTTCGATTCTATCTAACGAAAAATAAGTATATGTAAATTCTCCTTTAGGTGTTTTAGGAAGATACTTAATAAATTTTTTATCATCCAAAGTTGCATTCACATAATGCATATTAGCTTTATAAACATCAAAGTTAGGATGAATAAATTTATAATTTGTCTTGTCGGTGAAGTCTATCTTTGCGGTTAATATATCAATAATAAAATCTATTTTTTCTTTTTTTATTTTCATATTGCACCTTTTGCATGATAAGCTCAAATTCATATAATTAAAAGTTAAATCTCTAAATTTTGACTTAGGAAGAATATGTTCAATATCTATTATCATATCAAATTCATCTTCCATTCCTCTATTACAATAACAACATTGTTCTTGCCAAAATACTTTTAATGTATGTTTTATTTTATCACGGATGGGTTTAAGTTCATCATCTGACCAATCTAATATTTCTTTACTTAAATATTTTTGTATGATCTCTTTTTCTGTGCTATTAAAATTCATTTTATTCAAAATTTTGTTTTGCCAGCTTTTTTACTTCATTTAAAGCATTTTTTTGCTTTTGATCATACGAATTTGAAATATATCCATCAATCATTGATAGAAAATCATTTATTTTAATTTTATTTTCATTTAAAAGATTAAATTTAGTTATTATTAAATCCGAAAGAAAGCGATTTTCTGGAGTAGTAATTTCGTAATAATTTTCATAAATTTCTTCTACATTTTTTGTTTTATTATGTATCAGCTGAAAAGTGTTTTTTATATTTTTGAAGATATTGGTATGATTACTGTGAGTTAAAGCGCCATTTATAATTATAGGAGAGTGGGAAGCTATAATTATCTTCGGTTGAAAAAAATAAAATAAATCAAGTAGTTTCTTTGTATATTCGATTTGCCATTTTGGATGTAGACTATTTTCAGGTTCATCTATTAAAATTACAGTATTTTTATCAATATGAGCTGTAATATAAATTAAAGAAGTTAATAATGATAATTCTCCTGAGCTAGCTTTATCTAATTCAATTTCGTTATGTCCTTTATGTAAAAAAACTTTTATTTTTTTTAAAACTCCAATTTTTTTTAGAATTGATTCTTGATTTAGTAAGAAAAGAATGTATATATCGTTATTGATTTTATTATTAAGTTCTCTTAAATCTAGTGTGAATCGTTTGATAAAATGCATTTCGTTAAATAAATTTTCTATCTGAAAGCTTGATAAAAATCTATTATTTTGATAAAACTCAGAAGATCTCAATAATTCAAAGGAATTTTCATTAATACCGATGATTTCTAAAGATATTTTAGGATGGAATTTTATGTACTCAAAAGTATTTATCAAATTATATAATACTTTTGAGTCTGGTTCTGATTCTAATATTTTTACAACTTTTTTTATTGAATTTTTTGCTATTCTTTTACCCGATGCAAATTTTAAAGATTGAAAATTAGTGTGATTTATATCAAATTTATCAAAAATAGTATTTGCAATAGCAATAACATTTCTATCTTGTTTCAAATGTACTTTTGCTAAATTTTTTAGATATGTGCTTTTACCGCTTCCATTTTCTCCGACGAGAATATTTATATCCTCGTCAGACTGTGATTTTGAATTTAATATAGTTGGTCCATGAATGAGAAGTAACATAGTTTTAGTTTTATCCAAATATAAAAAAAAGATATAAACTTTTAATTATCAACTAAAAACTCCTAAAGTTCCCTGAAAATAATAACTCGTCTACCTAAACAATTTATGATACAACAGAAACGCTAAATCTTAATCCTAAAAAACTGATCTTAAAGAAAAATAAAATCAATCTTCCAAAACAGAAATAATATGTTCCCAATTCAGTTGTCGGGCAAAGTCCAAAGCTGTTTTTCCGGATTTTGTCTTTAAATTTTTATCCCCTCCTGCTGCAAGAATCACTTCCACAGAACTTAGATTTCCGGCAATTGTTTCCGCATGAAGCATAGAGTAGCCGTTAATATCCTGACCTGTAATCTCATCCGGATTTTCGCTGACGAATTTTACCAGCTCTTCCTTCATATTTCTGCTCATCGGATGCTCCACAAGATTTTCAGGATGCTCTTTCTGTTCGTAGACAATATCAATATCATTAAAATCTCCGAAATCCATTTGCCATGCATTGTCATGCGCTTTTCTTTCCGCCGGAGACATATCCGAACGCATTTTCTGGATCGTAAATCCGCCATAAGCTTTCGGAGGAAGAGATTCTGAAGAAGATGAAAACAGTTTTGAAAGTCCTTTCGTTTTTTTTGCGCGTTGCGGCATGGCAAAAAGCCAGTCGCTGATTTCGTTTACAGGAATTTCCACATAATCTCCGGCTTCAACATTGGTGAGTTTATTCGGTTTGTTGATGAGGTAGCCTTTGATAAGATCGCCATCGAAATGGATGTCATTGATCCACATATGTTCTACAATAGGTGAGTCTGAAGAAGGATCTTCCTGAGAAAAAGCCACTTTCACGCATGAAACACTCAGTGCCGGAATAATTCTTCTGTATTCCCAAGATTGCTCTCTCCAGAAATATTTAAAAGTTTCCTGCGCTTTTTTATAAGCTTTAGACATTTCAGGATCTGCTGCGTCTGCGAAAAATATTTTATTTTCTGACATTTTTGTTTTAATTATTAGTTTTTATTTTGACCAAAATACAGAAAAATATAAGATAAGGTTGAATTTTATACAAAAATCTGTTTAAACTTTTTATTTAACCGCAAAAGCCGCAAAAGATGAACTAAACGTTTATTGAAAGTTGGTGATTATAAATAAGAAGATAACAACAGTTTTTAAAAATCTTTGATTTTTATTCTTTTAAGCGCTTTGATTATTCTTGAAATTCGCTTTATCATTATCTTTTGCATCTTTTGCGGTTAATTCTGAAATTAGTTTAACCACAATTTTAAAAATATTTAAGCGGCTTCCGATCCTGATTTGGATTAAAAATTCACGACTCACCTTCTTGACACAAAACTAGCCTTGAAATCTATTTTCAAGCTTCGCGAAGCAAATTTCATTTGCCTTTGCCTTCTCAAAATTATACTTATGAAAATATAATCTTTGCGTTGAAAAAGATCAAATTGAGAAAATTCCTTAAATTTTTCTTTTGTTACGCATTTCGGGCAGAATGTAGCGGTTTCCGTCCGGTAAGGTTTTCCGCAGTTCAGAATTTAAATAAGCTAATTTAAACTTAATAAGATCTATTTTCAAGCTTCGCGAAGCAAATTTCATTTGCCTTTGCCTTCTCAAAATGGTATTGATAAAAATAAATCTTTGCGTTGAAAAAATCAAATTGAAAAAAGTCCTTAAATTTTTCTTTTGTTACCACATTCAGGACAGAATATAGCTATTCTCTTTCTATAATGTTTTCGCATTTCAGAATCTAAATAGCTAATTTTAAATTAAATAAGATCTGTTTTCAAGCTTCGCGAGTCAAATTTCATTTGCCTTTGCCCTCTCAAAATTATACTGATAAAAATAATCTTTGCGTTAAAAAAATCAAATTAAGAAAAGTCTTTAAATTTTCCTTTTGTTACCGCATTTCAGAATCTAAATAAGCTAATCTTAATTTGATAAGACCTATTTTGATGCTTTGTGCAGCAAATTTCATTTGTCTTTGCCTTCTCAAGATTGTATTGGTAAAAAATAATCTTTGCGTTTAAAAAAAATCCAAATTGAGAAAAGTCCTTAAATTTTTCTTTTGTTACCGCATTTAGGACAGAATGTAGCGGTTTCCGTCCGGTAAGGTTTTCCGCAGTTCAGAATTTAAATAAGCTAATTTAAACTTAATAAGATCTATTTTCAAGCTTCGCGAGGCAAATTTCATTTGTCTTTGCCTTCTCAAGATTGTATTGGTAAAAAATAATCTTTGCGTTTAAAAAAAATCCAAATTGAGAAAAGTCCTTAAATTTTTCTTTTGTTACCGCATTTAGGACAGAATGTAGCGGTTTCCGTCCGGTAAGGTTTTCCGCAGTTCAGAATTTAAATAAGCTAATTTAAACTTAATAAGATCTATTTTCAAGCTTCGCGAGGCAAATTTCATTTGTCTTTGCCTTCTCAAGATTGTATTGGTAAAAAAATAATCTTTGCGTTGAAAAAATCAAATTGAGAAAAGTCCTTAAATTTTTCTTTTGTTACCGCATTTCGGACAGAATGTAGCGGTTTCCGTCCGGTAAGGTTTTCCGCAGTTTTCACAGTCAGGACCATACATATCAATGAAATGATGCATGATGGCATTAGGATTTGTTTCTTCAAAACCGGTTAAATTATTGTAATAATCCAGCAGTTTTTTGAAATTTTCGTTTAAAGGCGTTTTTCTGGCTGTTTTAACTTCCTGAAATCCTTCAGCTAATAATTTCGAAGCAATTTTTCCCTCTTCTTCATCAAGCATAGGAACATCCATTCTGCACCTCCAGCAATATCTTATTTTCATGATATGTTTTTTTTCTTTAGGAACTATTCACTAAACATCCTTTATAAAATCCTCATATTCATAATAAAACCGCTCGAAACCATCCATTTTTTCAACAAAAAATTCAAAAGCTTCCTGCCATGTATTTTTATTGAAAACAGAAATACCGTGCTTTTCAACCCAGATTCGGCTGATAACCTTTCCGTTTTCCAGCGTATAAAATTCTTCCTTGTGAAAATCGCCAATAAAATCCTTCAGAATATCTTCCAGTGACCATATTTTGTTGTAGTACGCATCTCTGAAAACTTCATCCTTCATTTCGATATCCAGAGAAACTTCCGCTTTTTTCTTATCCGCATAAAATTTAAACGACATATCCTTGATTTTGGTATCGTACAAAATCCATTTTCTTGGAAAAGACTTTCCGAAAGCCGTCCAAAACTCTTTCTTTAACTGCTGTGCTTCCTGTTTACTGAACATGAGGCAAAAATAGGGATTTTGGCCGGAAGAAGGAAGCGAGAAGAGGGAAGTAATACGATCCCTGAAAACTTCCAGCATCCATCTTCTAACTTCCGATCTCCTTATTATACATATCAAACAATTTTCTTATTTTTGTAGTAATGCTGTCTAAAAAATCTCAATACGCTTTCAAGGCACTGTCATATCTTGTAGAAAAGAGAAATGACGGACCAATTCTTATTTCCGAAATTGCCGAACACAAGAAAATTCCTTTAAAGTTTTTGGAAAATATCCTGCTTGAGCTTAAAAAAGCGGACATTCTCGATAGCAAAAAAGGAAAAGGAGGAGGCTATTTTTTCAAAGAAAAGCCGGAAAATGTAAAGCTGGCGAAAATTATTCGTCTCGTGAACGGACCCATCGCACTGCTTCCTTGTGTAAGTTTAAATTTTTACGAAAAATGCGACGACTGCAGTGAAGATCATTGCGGTTTGCACGACGTTCTGATCGAAGTTCGCGACGCTTCGCTGAATATTCTGGAGAAAAGAACGTTAATGGATTTGGTAGATTAATCAGATCCTTTTTTTTAAAATAATTAGTCTACTTTTTTGGTAGGATAATTATTTTATCTGATATTTGCATTACTTCAAATGAACAAAATATGATTTCAAAAGAAGATGCAGAGTTACTGAAACAGCTTTCCGCAGAAGAGGGACTGAAATTTATTTCTTCAAAAATTTCGGAAGGTATTGTTTTCTCCACATCGCTCGGTCAGGAAGATCAGGTAATCACGGATATGATTTTCAAAAATCATCTGCCGGTAAAAGTGTTCACGCTTGATACAGGAAGACTTTTTTACGAGCACTACGAGTTGCTTTCCCAGAACAATTCCCGATACAAAACAAAAACCGAAGTCTATTTTCCGGAAAGTTCAGACGTGGAAAAATATGTGAATGAAAAAGGAATCAACGCATTTTATCATTCCATAGAAAACAGAAAAGAATGCTGTTTTATCCGTAAGGTTAAACCTTTAAACCGCGCGTTGGAAAATGCAAAAGTCTGGATTACAGGATTGCGCTCCGAACAGTCTGAAAACAGAGAAAATATGCCGGTTATAGAATGGGATGAAGATCGTAAACTTTACAAATATAACCCCTTAATTCACTGGAATTACCAGAATGTTTTAGATTATCTGAAAGAAAATAAAGTTCAGGAATTGTCTTTACACAAAAAAGGATTCATCAGTGTAGGTTGCCAACCCTGTACAAGAGCAATCGAAGAAGGAGAAAATCCGCGCGCCGGACGATGGTGGTGGGAAAGTTCACAGAAAGAGTGCGGTCTGCATTCTCATTAATTCAAAAAAATAAAAAATGACGACACATACGTTAGATTATCTGGAGCAGTTGGAAGCAGAAAGTATCTACATTATGAGGGAAATTGCTGCTCAGTTTGAAAAACCTGCGCTGCTTTTCAGTGGCGGAAAAGATTCTATCACTTTGGTTCATCTGGCAAAAAAAGCTTTTGCTCCGATGAAAATACCTTTTCCGTTGGTGCATATCGATACAGGACATAACTTCCCTGAAGCCTTGCAGTTCAGAGATTATTTAGCAGAAAATATCGGCGCGGAACTGATTGTAAGAAAAGTGGAAGATACCATTAAAGCTAAAAATTTAACCGAACCGAAAGGAAAATTTGCTTCCAGAAACTGGCTGCAAACCCACACTTTATTAGATACAATTGAAGAATTCGGGTTTGATGCATGCATTGGCGGAGCGAGAAGAGATGAAGAAAAAGCAAGAGCCAAAGAACGTTTTTTCTCTGTGCGGGATGAATTCGGACAATGGGATCCGAAGCTGCAGCGTCCGGAATTGTGGAACATCTACAACGGAAGAATAAACAAAGGTGAAAACGTAAGAGTTTTCCCGATTTCGAACTGGACGGAACTTGATGTCTGGAATTATATTAAAAAAGAAAATATCCAGTTGCCATCCATTTACTTCGCACATGACCGTGAGGTGATTGAATATGACGGACAGTTAATTGCCGTATCAGATTTTATTCAGATTGATGAAAATGATACGATTGTTAGTAAAAAAGTACGTTACAGAACCGTCGGAGACATGACCTGTACCGCCGCAGTAGAAAGTGCTGCCGAAACCTTGGATGAGGTAGTGAATGAAATCACTGCATCCAGAATTTCCGAGCGCGGCGAAACCCGAATCGACGATAAAGTGACGGAAGCTGCAATGGAAGACAGGAAGAAAGGAGGTTATTTTTAGGCTGGAAGTTGGAGGCAGGAAGATGGAGGCTGGATGTTGGAAGATGGAAGATGGAAGATGGACGTTTTGTAATAAGTTTTCAGTCTCAGCCTGAATCCCAACCTTTATATTTAGGCAGGAAGTTGGAAGATGGAAGCTAGAAGTTGGAGGCTTGATGTTGGAAGATGGAAGTTTTTGTAGTAAGCCTTTAATCTTAATCTTAATCTTAGCCTAAACCTTAACCTCACTCTCAACCTCACTCAATTACTCATTATTAATAAAAACAAACGTGGACATATTAAGATTTATAACGGCAGGAAGCGTAGACGACGGGAAAAGTACCCTGATCGGAAGACTTCTGTACGACAGTAAAAATATATTGATCGATCAGCTTGAAGCGCTCGAAAAACAGTCAAAAAATAAAAACGAAAACGGAGTAGACCTTGCTATTTTAACGGATGGTTTAAGAGCAGAAAGAGAGCAGGGAATTACCATCGATGTTGCGTACCGCTACTTTTCGACGCCGAAAAGAAAATTTATTATTGCGGATGCACCGGGACATATTCAGTATACAAGAAATATGATTACGGGAGCTTCCAATTCACAACTGATTGTTATTCTGATTGATGCAAGACAAGGCGTGATTGAACAGACAAGAAGACACTCCATTATTGCGTCTTTATTAAAGATGAAAAATGTGGTGGTTGCCATCAATAAAATGGATCTCGTTGAGTATTCTGAAGAAGTTTTTAAAGATATAAAAGCTCAGTATGAATCGGTTGCAGAAAAACTAGGGTTAAAAAATGTAAATTATTTCCCGATTTCGGCATTTCATGGCGACAATATTGTTGAAAGATCAGAAAATATGGCTTGGTATGAAGGTTCTACGCTGTTAGATTTCCTCGAAACGGTTGAAATCAATTCAGATCAAAACTTTCAGAGTCCGAGATTTCAGGTTCAGTATGTCATTCGCCCGCAAACGGAGGATCTGCACGATTACAGAGGATACGCAGGAGAAGTTCTTTCGGGAATTTACAAAAAAGGTGACGAAATTACCGTGCTTCCTCAGAATATTCAGACCAAAATTTCAAAAATAGAAACAGGAGGCAAAGAAGTGGAATTTGTTTTTGCCAATCAGCCCGCTGTTTTGCATGTTGAAGATGATATCGATATCAGCAGAGGTGATTTTTTAGTAAAAACCGAAAGCCTTCCGAAGGTTGAAAATGAAATTGAAGCCGTTGTCTGCTGGCTGGATAAAAAGGAATTAAACGAAGGAAACAAATATTTCATTCAGCACAAAAGCAAACTTTTAAAAGCGATTATCAAAGAAATTGAATATAAAATAGACGTTAATACTTTAGAAAAAACGCCGGTTTCTGAAAGCATAAAATTAAACGAAGTCGTAAAAGTCCGTTTAAAAACAGCTTCACCCCTGGTTTTCGACAGCTTTGAAGAAAGCAATGCAACAGGCAACGCTATATTGATCGACGAGACAGGCAATTCAACGGTGGGAGCCGTAATGATTTTGTAAATTAAACAAACATAATCTGAGTCATTTAGGAAAGATTTAAAAAGGTAAGCTGATTTAAGTGAATTTTCTTAGCTGCATAAATATTTCAGTAATGGTTTAAAACGATAGAAAACAGAAAAAATGGTTATTTCAAGAAAAGTTCAGTTCAGGTTAAATGTATTTTTTGTGACGATCGCACTTCTGTCGGTTGTTGCCTTTACCATGTATGAACTGGGCTATCTGGATGATCTGTTCACTGTTTTAGCCAAAGACAATTACATTTTCTACTGGATGATGTTGGTGGGAGTTTTGGCAGAAATCGTTGCAGGATCAATGGGAATGGGATACGGCGTAATTTGTACGACCACGCTTTTGTTTCTCGGAATTCCGCCTCATGCGGTGAGCGCAAGTATTCATTCTGCGGAAAGCTTTACAACGGCAGCCGGAAGCATCAGTCATATCAGACTGAAAAACGTAAGCAAAAGTCTGGTGAAAAGACTCGCTATTCCTGCGGTTTTCGGAGCAGTGATCGGGGCGGTTTCACTCACATATCTCGGAGAATATTATTCAAAAATTACCAAAACAATTATTTCCTTCTACACATTATATCTGGGAATTCAGATTTTATCCAATGCTTTTAAAAATAAGCAGGACAAAAAATTAAAACGGAAAACAAATTTAACGCGTTTGGGAGTGATCGGTGGTTTTATCGATTCCTTTGCCGGAGGAGGATGGGGACCTTTGGTAACAGGAACTTTAATTAAAAATTCCTTTACGCCGAGATTTGCAGTGGGAAGTTCTACGGTAGCAAAATTTATTTTAACCTTAACGGCAGCCATTACTTTTATTTTCACATTGGGAATTCAGCACTGGAATATCATTCTCGGTCTTCTGATCGGAGGAATTTTTACCGCTCCTTTTTCTGCGATGTTAACGGCAAAACTTCCTGTGAAAAGTATGTTTCTCGTCATCGGAACTCTGGTCATCGTGATGAGCTCAATTACCATTTACAAATCTGTTTTTTAGTGATAAAATCTGTTAAATGTGGAAAAATAAAAGCATGAAATATCTTTTCGGTTTTGAAAATATTCTACATTTACACCACTAAAAAAATAACAATGAACATAAACGTAGTTGCGCTTTTCAGATTTAATGAGAATTATCTGATGGAAGCAGTTGAACTTTTTCAGATTCTGGTAAGAGAAACCAGAAAAGAAGAGGGATGTCTGCAGTATGACCTTATTGAAGACAAAGATAACAAAGGAACTTTTTTCATGGTGGAATTGTGGGAAAGTGAAGAACACCTGAACCGCCACAACGGGCAGGATCATTTGCTGAATTTCAGAAGAGACGTTTCTAAAATGCTGGAAAGTTCTACTCAGGTATTTAAAGGATTTAAAACTCTGTAAACTGTAAGAAGAAAGTTAGTCACTTAAAAATAACTTTACTCTTCCTGAGGGAAGCATAAAACTAAAAGGCTGTTCACTATTGCGGACAGCCTTTTATTAGAAAAAATAGAAAGTATTATCAATAAAGCTCCTGTGAACTTTTGTGATCCTGTGAAAAGTTTATTTTTTAATGAATTTTGATTTTACGATTTCTCCTTCCGCCGTTTCAATCAAGATGTAATAAACTCCGGTTTGAAGCGTACTGATGTCAAACGATCTTCCGGATAATTTTCCTTCGGCTGTTTTCTGACCTCCCGCTGAATAGATCTGAATTTTTTTCGGTTCTTTTTTAGCAACAAACTGCAAAACGGTATTGTCGGAATTTACGGCAAACTGTACACTTTCCTTTGATTTTGCCTGATCTGAAACCGTAAGTATCGAACTTACCGCGTAAGAAATATCATCCAGTTGAATCGCTGTGTGATTAAGACTTCCCACAATCTTAAATGCGATGTACTGCTTATTGGATGCAGGAATCGGTACGGAATACTGCGTGTCTGTTGAAGTAAGCGTAATCGTATTTCCAATCTTTGTAAAACTTGCCATATCTGCTGTTGTAACGCCGTCCACAAATCCAACTTCAATGGTTCCGGTGCTTCCTGCGGAAGATCCTGCTGTAAGGGAAGATTTAAACGTAAGTGTCTGACTTCCATTAGGTGCAACAATTTGCGGAGCAATAGCATAACCCGGTGTATTCGTTGTAAAAAAGCTGTAATACTGGATATGTTTGTCCGCAGCATTCGAATTGTCAACATATACCCACGGTCCGGAACCACTTTGTACACGGTTCCAGTTATTTTGTGGCCATGCTGCGCCTGTTCCTGCCGTAAAAGATTCAAAATTTTCATTAATCGTTGTTACCTGTGCATTTCCCGAAATCGCTGTAAGCAGTAAACCTCCAATAAGTAGTCCTAGTTTCATAACATTATTTTTATTTAGAATTATTCTACAAAATTATATAATTATTTTTAATTGTTCTAAATAAAATATTATATTTGTCAAAAATTTTTTGATCCTATGAAGAAGAAATTGCTTTCTGTTCTTGCTTTAACGATGATTTTGTGGATGGACGCGCAGAAAAAAGATTCTGTAAAGCTGGAAAAAATTGAAGAAGTTGTCCTTACCGGACAGTATACTCAGCAATCCATTAATAAATCAATTTATAAAGTGGAGGTCATCGATGCGCAGCAGATCAAAAATATGGCAGCAACCAATGTGGCAGATGTTTTAAACCAAAGCTTAAACATTCTGATTACTTCAGACCGCAATTCCGGAAATTCAACGGCGAGTTTACTGGGACTGGGTGGAGAATACACCAAGATCCTGATTGACAATATTCCTGTGGTGGGAGATGTAGGACTGGGAAACAATATAGATCTCACCAAGCTCAATATCAATAATGTAGAACGTATAGAAGTGGTAAGAGGTTCAATGGGAGTGGATTACGGAAGCAATGCCGTTGCCGGAGTCATCAATATCATTACCAAAAAAAGCACTCAGAAAAAATTAACGTTAAATGCTTCTGTTCAGGAAGAAACCGTAGGAAAAGAATACAACTGGTACAAAAAAGGAGAGGGAAGACATATCCAAACGCTGAATGCAGGATATAACTTAAATGAAAACTGGTACATCGGAGCCAATATCAATCATAACGATTTTCAAGGATTCAAAGGAACGCAGGAAGGGTATAAATATTTTGAACAGGACGGAAAAAGAGGATATCTGTGGCAGCCGAAAGATATTCTGAATATCGACGGAGTGATCCGATACAGTAAAAATAAAACTTCTGTTTTCTATAAGTTCGGCTTCGTTAATGAAAAGCTCAATTTCTACAGCCCGATTGTTTCAGAACTTTATTTAGGAGAGGGAAACAGAACCTATACTTCTGCCGACAGAGATTATCTCACCACAAGATACGTCAATCAGTTAAATGTTCAGACCAAATTAGGCAGCATCAATTATACCGGTGATTTTTCATATCAGACTCAGGACAGAAAATACAGAGATTTTACCTATGATATTCCGAACAGGAAAGTAATGGGAACGAAAGAAGCTTATCAGTCCTATAACAAAGCAGATGTCATCTATTCGCGAGGTGTTTTCAGCAATTTTCTTGATGATAAAAAAATAGATTTCCAGTTGGGTTATGAACTCGATCATACCAAAGGATACGCAGGTTTTATTGCAGGAGATTTTGCAGGAAATAATGTAGACCGAAAAATTTTCAACTACGCCAATTTTATTTCTGCGGAATGGAATCCTACAGACTGGCTTTCATTAAGACCCGGTTACCGTTTGGCGCTGAGTGATAAATTTGATACACAGCACA
The DNA here is from genome assembly GCF_014218915.1 of Chryseobacterium sp. C2(2020). Lineage (NCBI taxonomy): Bacteria > Pseudomonadati > Bacteroidota > Flavobacteriia > Flavobacteriales > Weeksellaceae > Chryseobacterium > Chryseobacterium sp. C2(2020). The sequence continues at coordinate 248,302 of NZ_JACLCT010000001.1, read as the reverse complement.
ATTATTCCTTAACGGTAAGAGGTAAAATTGATGATTCCAGTAATATCCGACTCGTTGCAGGAAGCGCGAACCGGTTTCCGAATTTTGATGAACTCTACACCTACTTTGTCGACAGCAACCACGACATCAGAGGAAATGAAGATTTAAAACCGGAAGAAGGAATCACGATCTCTTTAAACGGAGACAAAAAATTCACCACCAGTTCAGGATGGAATGTTCAGGTAGGAGCAAGCGCAACGTACATGGATCTCAAAAACAGAATAGAAGTTCTGCAGATCAATCAGAGTCCGTTGCAGTACAAATACATCAATATCAACAAATTCAGATCATTACTTTTTGAAGCTAATTTTAAACTTCAGAAAAACCAGTTCAGCCTTGCAGCCAATGCCTCTTATTATGGCATCGGAAAAGAGCTCTTTTCGGGAACTCTGGTTTCTCCAGATGATTTCTTTTATACAGTCGAAGGAAATTTTGCTGCAAACTATACCCTCCCAAAAACCGGAACCAATGTTTCGTTGTTTTACAGACACGTTGGGAAACTTCAGATGTTTGTCTTAGACAGTCAGGATATTGCCCATCCTTTTTATTATGTGGGAGAGCGCGGCAACTTTAACATGATGGATTTCGTCGTAAGTCAGCCCTTTTTCAAAAATCATTTTGAACTCAGTGCAGGAATTAAGAACATTTTTGATGTTTCATCCGTAAGAGACACCACCGTTGCAGGAACCGCACACGGAACCACCGATCCGAACTCGAATCTTTTCTACGGCAGAAGCTATTTCACCAGACTAACCTACAACTTTTAAAAATAATCATTGAAATGAAAAAAATACTGCTTTACCTCTTCATCGGGACATCATTCATCACCCAGTCCTGTATTAATGATAATGAAGATCCGGTTGCCATATCAAAAATTGAAGGTTCCATCGTGAATCCTACCGTTGGCGGACCTACACAGCCCAATCAGGTCTGGTTTGATCTGGGAACGGATTCTGAAGTGCTGACCAAAAGAACCGATTGGGATCTCGCTTTGTATTCAGGAAGCAATTTTAAAGTCATTCTTAATTCTTCTCTGATGATGGCAGCAGGAAAAATCCCGAATGCTACAAATATCGATTTGGTCACAGAAGCTGAGGTTTCCGGTTTGCAGGATCTTGTACAGGTTGCGAATTTTAATCCTTCCAACACCATTTATATTGATGATGTGAAAGGAAACTTTCCTTCAGGCTATACCGCAATTGAAGAAATTAATCCCAATGAATCTGAAAATGCAGTATACCTTCTGAACATGGGAAAAGGAATTTACACAGGAAATGTTCCTGCGGGAAGCGTTACCACAGCCGGAGAAAGCAGAGGATGGATGAAAATTCAGATCTCGAGAACTTCAAACGGAGGATATAAAATAAAATACGCCCCATTAAATTCTGCCTCTCACAAGGAATTAACCATCAATAAAAACTCCGCTTACAACTATAATTTCGTCAGCCTGAAAAATGAAAAAGAACTCTTCATTCAGCCTGAAAAAAAGAAATGGGATCTTTGCTTTTCGGTGTTTACCAATACCATTGCAGGAGCAGGAAGTTATGTGTATGCAGACTTTATCACCATCAATAATTTAGGTGGAGCGGGAGCTTATGAAGTAAAAGCTTCAGGAACCACAACTGGGGTTGAAGCCTACAATAATTTTAAAGTTTCGGATATCGATCAGTCGAAATTCATTTATAACGATCAGCGCGTTATCGGAGGAAACTGGAGAGAAGTCGGACCTTCCGGATATCAGGTGAAAGGTGATGTATTTTATGTCATCAAAGATCCGGACGGATATTATTTTAAGCTGAGATTCACCAGACTTACGAGCAGCAGCGGCGAAAGAGGCTATCCGCAGTTCGAATACAAACCCTTGTTCTAAAAATTTAAATCAAATAAAAAGATATCATGAAAAAATTCATTCTTGCCGCATCTGTATTAATGGCAGTCTATTCCTGCAAAAAAGAAGGAGCTGCTACTGAAAATAAAACAGAACAAAGCTCTGAAGCTCCAAAATCTGCTCATAAAATCGTAACGCTGAACGGCGGAATCACTGAAATTGTAGCCGTTTTGGGTCACGAAAAAGAAATCGTGGGAACCGACGTGACAAGTACTTTTCCCGAATCTCTTAAATCGACAGCTAAAGATCTGGGACACGTAAGATCAATGACCATCGAGCCTATTATGGCGGTTTCTCCCACCTTAATTTTAGCTTCCGATAAAGACATCAATCCTGAACTGATGGGGAAAATTAAATCTTCCGGCATCAAAACAGAAATTTTTAAACAGGAATTTACCGTCGACGGAACTAAAAAGCTAATCGCAGAAGTGGCGAAAGCAGTCGGAAATACAGATTATCAGAAACTGAATGATAAAATTGATGCCGATCTGAAACAGATTCAGCCGATTGCCAAAAAACCAAAAGTCCTGTTCATCTACGCAAGAGGAAATATGCTTATGGTTTCAGGAAAAAATACACCGATGGCTTCTTTAATTGAAATTGCAGGCGGACAAAATGCCGTTAATGATTTTGAAGATTTCAAACCTTTAACGCCGGAAGCGGTTGTAAAAGCAAATCCCGATGTACTATTCTTCTTCACAAGCGGATTGCAGGGAGCGGGAGGAAACGAAGGCGCGCTAAAAATGCCGGGAGTTTCCCAAACCAATGCCGGAAAAAATAAAAAAATTATTGCCATGGACGGCGGTCTTGTTTCCGGTTTCGGACCAAGATTAGGACAGGCAGCAGTAGAATTAAACCAACTTCTGATTGAAAGCACCAGGTAAATTATCCGTTTACATCATCATAAGCACCGTACTGCTTTGCATCATCGCAGTATGGTCGCTTAACACCGGGGTTTACGATTTCGGAGGTCAGTCTGCATTCGCTGTTTTACAAAAAATAATGAACGGAGATCAGTCAATCTCAATGAGCGATAAATATGTAGTCTGGGACGTAAGAGCAGCCAGAATTGTGATGGCGATCCTTATTGGAAGTATGTTGGCGGTTTCCGGAACCGGTTTGCAGGGATTGTTCAGAAATCCTCTGGCAACGGGAGATTTAATCGGGCTCACTTCCGGAGCAACCCTGCTTGCCGCCATTACCATCGTTTTGGGAGGATATTTCAGAGAATTTCTTCCTGAAGCCGTACAGTTTTCATTGGTGGGCATTGCTGCTTTTATCGGATCTTTTATTTCCATGCTTCTGGTGTACAGAATTTCAACCAGCGGCGGTAAAACCAATGTCGTGATGATGTTATTATCGGGAGTTGCCATTACAGCGATCGGATTTTCCATTACAGGTTTCCTGATTTACATCTCGAAAGACGACCAGTTAAGAGATTTAACGTTCTGGAATTTAGGAAGTTTAGCCGCTGCAACATGGACGAAGAATATCATTTTGGGAATCGTATTGGTTATTTCATACACGGTTTTACTGCCAAAAGGTAAAGCGTTGAATGCAATGATGTTAGGCGAAAAAGATGCAGAGCATTTGGGAATTAATGTAGAAAGATTAAAAAAGCAGATCATCCTTATTACGGCTTTAATGGTGGGAAGCTGTGTGGCATTTTCAGGAACCATTGGTTTTGTAGGGCTTATCGTTCCATATATTTTAAGATTTTTGTTTAAATCAGACTATGCCGTTATTTTACCGTTATCCGCAGTTTGCGGAAGTATTTTGCTGTTGACGGCAGATACTTTCAGCAGAAGTATTGTGGAACCTTCAGAACTTCCGATCGGGATTTTAACTGCCTTAATGGGAGGTCCTGTTTTCATTGCGATTTTAATTAAATTTAAAAAATCACTGTTATGATAAAAGCGCATCAGATCAGTTATCAGCATAAAACCTTTCATATTCTGGATTCGGTGGACGTTCATCTGGAATATGGCGAATTTCTGGCAATTGTCGGTCCGAACGGAGCAGGAAAATCGAGCCTCCTGAGTATTCTTGCCAATGAAATTAAATCTGAACAGCAGATTGTATTTAAAAACAGACATATCAACGACTGGAATGTGAAAGAGCTTTCAAAACACAAAGCCAAATTTTCACAGCACAACAGCAACGATATTCCGCTGGAAGTAAAAGAGGTCGTGATGATGGGACGTTATCCGTACTTCGATGCACAGCCTAAAACAGAAGACCATGAATCGACAAACCGAATGATGAATGAAACGGATATTCTGCATTTAAAAGAAAGAGAATACAACACTTTATCGGGAGGCGAAAAACAGCGCGTTCATCTTTCGAGGGTTTTTGCGCAGCTTCAGAACGAAATTGCCCATAAACTTGTTTTTTTAGATGAACCTTTAAATAATTTAGACATTAAACATCAGTACAAAGCATTGGAAATCATTAAAAATTTCACCAAAAAAGCCAATTCTGCCATTGTTGTTCTTCATGATCTCAATCTTGCCGCACAATATGCCGATAAAGTTTTATTAATGAAATCAGGAAAAGTTGCCGCATACGGAACTCCGGAAGAGGTTTTCACCGCTGAAAATATCCGAGAAGCCTACAATTTTCCGTGTACGATCTGCAATCATCCGGTAACTTCGCACCCAATGATTATTTTTGGATAATATGGATACAGAAAAACTGAAAATATTAGCACAGAATCTCGCCCATCCTCAAGGAGAAAAAGGAATCGAGATCGGCGAAATGATGAATGAAACCAACATCGGAATGACGTTGGAAAGCATACAGACCCTTTTAATAGAAGACAACGAACACATTCTGGAAATAGGTCATGGAAATGCGGGGCATGTCAGAAATATTTTAAACAAAGCCATTGATGTAAAATATACCGGAATTGATATTTCGGAAACCATGCATCACGAAGCCTTAAAACTGAATAAAAATTTTGAAAATCAGGCTGAATTTATCCTGTATGAAGGAACAGAACTGCCTTTTGAAGACAAAACATTCGATAAAATATTTACCGTAAACACTGTTTATTTCTGGGAAAAACCAACAGATTTCCTCAATGAAATTTACAGAGTTCTGAAAGACAGCGGAACATTTGTTCTCACTTTCGGACAGCGGGATTTCATGGAAAAACTTCCTTTTACGCAGTTCGGTTTTACGTTGTACAATACCGATGAAATGGAGGAAACCGTTTCCAAAAGTTATTTTAAAAGAATGAAAATTTCCGAACGGCAGGAAGAAGTAAAAAGCAAAACCGGAGAAGAAACCATCACAAGAAATTATACAATTTTAACCATTAAAAAATAAATAAATGAGCACATTAGTAAACGATCTGAAGGAAAAATGGGAAGCTCTTAAAGCTGAAAATCCGCATCTGAGAATCCGAAATGCCGCAGCAGAACTGGGAGTAAGCGAAGCGGAACTGTTGGCAACCAGCGTAGGAGAAGGCGTAACCGTTCTGAAGCCGGAATTCCAGAATATTTTAGCGGAAGTGGAGCAGTTAGGAAAAGTAATGGCGCTTACACGCAACGAAGAGTGCGTTCACGAAAGAAAAGGAGTGTATCTGAACGGCGATTTCAGCAGTCCTCATGCACAGCTTTTCGTGGGAGAAGATATTGATTTAAGAATTTTCCTGAATCACTGGAAATTAGCTTTCGCAGTGGTGGAAGGAGATAAAAAAAGCCTTCAGTTTTTCGGAAAAGACGGTTTGGCGCTGCATAAAATTTACCTTACCAAAGACAGCAACGAAGCTGCATTCGATGAAATGGCAGAAAAATATAAAGCAGAAGAGCAGAACGGATCTTTCGATTTTGAAAAAGCAGCTCCGAAAGCAGAAGAAAAACCGGATGCCGAAATTGATGTGGAAGGCTTTCAAAAAGCATGGACAAATCTGAAAGATACCCACGATTTCTTTATGATGACCCGAAAATTCGGAGTGAGCAGAACGCAGGCGTTGAGACTGGCTCCTGAAGGTTTTGCAAAGAAAATTGAAAGCTCAAAAGTCGTAAACGTACTGGAAGACGCATCGGAAAAAGAACTTCCGATCATGATTTTTGTCGGAAACAGAGGAATCATCCAGATTCATACAGGAAACGTGAAAAAAACACTTTGGCATCAGCAATGGTTCAACGTGATGGATCCCGATTTCAATCTGCATCTGGACGTAACCAAAATTGCAGAAGCATGGATCGTGAAAAAACCGACGGAAGACGGAGAAGTGACCGCCATTGAAGTTTTCAATAAAGAGGGCGATTTTATCGTTCAGTTTTTCGGAAAAAGAAAACCCGGAATCCCGGAATTGCAGGAATGGAAAGACCTCGTTGCCGATCTTGAAAAATAAATTGAAATAGTTAGATAGTTTCTTTAAGCCGTTTTGTTTTTTACAGGCGGCTTTTTTTAATTTAAACGCAAATGGCACGAATGGTTTCACAAATGATACGATATTTAACGCGAAGAACGCGAAGTCTTTTTGATCTAATTGAGCATATTTTTCGTTCGCAAGGGCACTTCGTTCAGCAAATGATAGAACTAGCCACTCAGCTAAGACATTGCCAAATGCAATCATAAAACGTTCGCTTAATAACAGATGAAATCTGAATAACCTTGCTTACTTTAAAATATTTACCTTAAAATATCTACTTTGCGTTAAAATAAATCAACGTTACATTGTGTCATTCGTGAAACAATTTGTGTAATTCGTGTTTAAAAAAAGCTTCGCGCTAAAATAAACAATAGATCATTAAAAAATTAAAGTTTTATAGCGATATTAGTGATGCCATTTGTGTCATTCGTGTTTAAAAAAACAACAAAAAATTAAAATTATATCGTGATATTTGTAAAGCCATTCGTGTTTAAAAACAAAATTAAAATGAAAAACCTTTTCACTGCCTTTTTTCTTACTGTTTTCTGTTCATTTCAGGCACAGCAATTTAAAGCCTATCAGTTTTACGACAAAAAAGGAAAATCAGTAAAGCCCGAAAAACTCATCAGACAACTGGCTGATTACGACGTGGTTTTCTTTGGTGAAAATCATAATAATTCCATCAACCACTGGTTACAGCTTAAAGTGACGGAAGGTTTGTATACTCAGAAAAACGGACAGCTTATTTTAGGTGCTGAAATGTTCGAAAGGGACAATCAGCCACAACTGAATCAATATCTCAACGGGAAAATAGACGCGAAAATACTGAAAGATTCCGCAAGACTCTGGAATAATTTCACGACCGATTATAAACCTTTGGTTGATTTTGCCAAAGCAAAAAAACTGAATTTCATCGCAACGAATATTCCCAGAAAATACGCTTCCCAAACCGCCAAAGAAGGTCTGGAATCTCTGAATAATTTATCTGAAAAAGAAAAATCTTATATCGCACAACTTCCCATAAAAGTAACACTAGAAACGCCGGGTTACCCTGAAATGAAAGCGATGATGGGCGATCACGCAGACGGAACCAAAGTGATGAATTTTATTTCCGCTCAGGCAATAAAAGACGCGACTATGGCAGAATCTATCCTGAAAAATCTGCAATCCGGAAAAACATTCATCCATTACAACGGAAACTACCACAGCAAGGAATTTGGCGGAATTTACTGGTACATTAAACAAAAAAATCCGAACCTGAAAATGGCGGTGATTTCTGTTTTTGAATCGGATGATCCTGAATTAAAAGTTCCTGAGAAAGATTACATTCCCACCGATTTTAATCTTATCATTCCCAGTGATATGACGAAAACGTATTGAGAAAGAGCCAGGTAAAAAGTGAAAAGTAAAAAGCTATGTTTTCATTTAGATTAAAAGTGTGTGAGAATTTAAACAGATTCTTCCTTCGTCAGAATGACAATGAGTCGTTTAAAAGACAATGAGGTCTGCATATTTTTTATTGCTTTTTATCAAAAATTCAATTGGGTTTTAACCAAAATATACAAAACTTAGCCTGCAATATTTATCTTTGCAAAACATTCAGAAAAATGAAAAAAATATCCCTTCTTTTCATCCTTTTCATCGGTTTGATGAATGCTCAAAAACTGACACCAAGCGAAATTTCCATGATCAATCAGGGAGATAAAAATTCTGCATTGCCGATTTATCAGACCACAGACGAAAATCAGCACAAAACATTATTAAACCTTTCCGCAGAAATCGATCCGTTGGATAAAAACACGGCAGTTTTGGTCAGCAGAATGAAAGAATCTTTACTTTCCACCGATGGCGGAGTGGGAATTGCCGCACCACAGGTCGGAATCAACAGAAAAGTAATCTGGGTTCAGCGTTTTGATAAAAAAGGTGAACCGTTGGAATATTTCATCAATCCTGTCATTGTGTGGAGATCAGAATTACAGAATTTAGGTCCCGAAGGCGATCTTTCGATTCCCGATTTCAGAGATCAGTTTTACCGAAGCAAAGTCATTCAGCTTGAATATGTCGATTTAAAAGGTCAGAAATATTCAGAAATTGTGGAAGGTTTTACAGCCGTTATTTTCCAGCACGAAATCGATCATCTTTTCGGAATTTTAATTTCAGACAAAAAAGAAAAAGAGAAAAACGACTCTTATCAGAAAGTAGATGCTTTTAAGAAGAGCGATTCAGGGATGAGGTAATTTTACTGATATTATTCTATCTTATAAGTATAATTTTTATGTAAATCGACTTTAAAATTTTTACCATTTAAAATTCCTGAAATTGTTTCCATATTATCCTCCTGAATTTCTTTTATTCCCAAATCAAATTCTTTGTGATGATTAGGACAAAAAACAATTAAGTTTCCTAAAATACTTTTCCCTCCTTTAAAAACCAGTTTTATATGAGCAACTTCAACATAATTCACGCCTTTTTTGGTAGGAATAGTTGAATTACATTCTGGAAATTGACACTTATAATCAACAAGTTTTTTTAATGATTCTACTATTTTTTTATCTTTTCGTAATATTTTATCAATTTCCTGTACTTTTCTTTCTGGATTAATAAAAAGCATTTTACTGTTTAATTCTCTAATTTCTTTATAATGAGATATCTTCGGATTAGCTTGAGAAAAAATTCCTTTGTTGTCTTTGATGTATGAAAATAATTTTAGCGAGAAATCATTCTTAGTAATATTTTGAAATCCGATTCCAAAATTCCCGCAAAATTTTTTAAAGCTTATAAAATCAGGAAGATTATTGAGCAAAATTGGTTTTTTTAAATCTTGACCTGTTCCGATAACAATTATTCTGTCTAAATTTTCTTCATAATCTTCGATTTTAAAGCAACTCCATAAATAATAATTTTTAATTTTATTTTCAGTTTTTCCTACAATTAGAAAACAAATTCCATTAGTTGCTTTTTTAGCTGTCTTCTTTTTGGTATAAATCCAAGAATCATGTTCTTTTATATCATCATTAAGAGTAATTTCTGAGATTAAAGAATTAAAATCTGTCTTTTCAGTTGGAAAACATCTCAGTTTATCAGCATTATGATATTGAATGTAAAAGTTATTCTGGTTCATTAGTTTTTAAATTTTGTTGTTATCTAAATTTACAGAGTTTTTTTGTTATGAAGTCTGTTTAAACTTTTATTTAACCGCAAAAGCAACAAAAGATGAACTAAACTTTTATTTAAAGCTTTGATTATTACTTTGTATTGATTCTTCGAAACAAAATACTGAAGTTTAAAAAGAACTTATCTGCAAAAGATTCTTCATTTCATAATGCTTCGCAAAATTTCATTCTGAATGACAGTTCTGAAACTAAAATTATAAGTTGGTTTAAACTAATTTTAAAATCCTGCAAAGAGAAAAAATCTTTGATTTTTTTAACTTATGTGCTCTTTTTTTTCATTTAAGTAGTAAACTTAAACAACTAAAGTATTAAAATCTTTTGCATCTTTTGTGGTAAAAAAGCTTAAACAAGTTTATGATCAATATCTTCTGATCTGCACATTAGAAACATTTCTGATCTTAATTTTTCTTCCGGCTTTTTTCAGCAAACCGGTTTCAGGATTTCTTTTAAAAACCGTAACATTATTTGTTGCCGTATTGGCGGTGATTAAAAATTGTCCGCTTGGATCGAGATTAAATGTTCTCGGATGTTTCCCTTTTACAGACTGATAGCCGATTGTTTTCAGGCTTCCATCGTCCTGAATCGAAAAAATAGCAATATTATTTTCTTTTCCTCGGTTGGAAGCATACAAGAACTTTCCGTCCGACGAAATATGAACATCAGAACTTTCAAAATCTTCTTTATACATTTTAGGATGGGTAAAAATCCTCTGAAACGGTTTCAGGTTTCCGTTTTCGTAAGCATAAACACTGACTGCACCGCCCATTTCTTCAATACAGTACGCGAATTTTCCATTCGGATGAAAGGTAAAATGTCTCGGTCCCGCTCCTAAAGTTGTTTTTACAAAAGGAATTTCAGCTTCCTGCAAAGGTGTATTTTTTTCATTGTTAAAACGATAAGCGCGAATTTTATCCGCTCCGAGATCAGGCAGAAATAGATAATCAGAATCCGGAGAAAAAACGGTGGAGTGGATGTGCGCACGATCCTGTCTGTCGGGATTTACACTTCCTTCTGAAAATGGGATATTCTGCACAAAAGATTTAAGAGTTCCGTTTTCTGAGATCGGGTAAACAGAAACACTTCCTTCCGTATAATTTCCGTTAACGAGCCATTTTCCGCTTGGATGAACCGTCAGGTAAACCGGATTTTCACTACCGCTGATTTGTTTACTGATGAACTGTAAAGTCTTTTTATCGGGATTAAATTCAAAACTGCTTACACTTCCGCCGTTCTTTGTTTTGCTTTCCGTACACGCAAAAAGATATTTTCCGTCTGGTGACAAAGCTAGAAAAGACGGATTTGAAATCCCCGAAACAGAAGCAATTTTTGATAATTTTCCGTTTTGCGTGTTCAATTCGTACACATAAATTCCCTCCGTTTCTTTTTCCCAGTTAAAAGAACCGAAAAAAACATACGTATGTTGAGCATACAACTGAAGACAGCTAACAATTGTGATGAATAAGATGAAAAGCTTTTTCAAATGATGATGGTTTTTAAAGAAATTCTGTTTAAACTTTTTTACCGCAAAAGATGCAAAAGATTGTAACACTTTAGTTGTTTAAGTTTACTACTTAAATGGGAAAAAGATAACATAAGTTTAAAAAAATCAAAGATTTTTTCTCTTTGCAGACTTTTGAAATACCTTGAATAAATCCAATAAGTACCTTTTGCGGTTAAATTTAAAATTAGTTTACAACAAACATATAAACGTTTTTCGGATGAAACAAATTTCTGTTTAAAGTTTCTTATCCTACTAAACAAAAAAATCTGCTTCCAAAGAAACAGATTCTGATATTTATACCGTAAAACGCTGAATTAGTTGTTTGTAACTGAAAGTTTTACTTCGATATTATTTCTTGTCGCATTAGAGTACGGACAGATTTGGTGCGCTTTTTCTGTTAAAGCCTGTGCTTCCTCAATAGAAACTTCAGGAATATTCACATCAAGCTGAACCGCCAATCCGAAACCGCCGTTTTCCAATTGTCCGATGCTTACTTCCGCCGTTACTGTAGTTTCTCCGGTTTTTGCTTTAGACAAAGAAATTACTCGGTTCAGTGCGCTGTCGAAGCATGCAGAATATCCTGCTGCGAAAAGCATTTCCGGGTTGGTAAAATCGTCATTGGCTCCGCCTAAAGCTTTAGGCATTTTCACGTCCAGATCAAGAACTCCGTTTTCACTTTTTACGTGTCCGTTTCTTCCTCCTGTTGCAGTTACTTTTGTTGTATACAAAGTTTTCATTTATTTTTCTATTTTAGTTAATATTTTTTGAACATTTTCTTTCAGAGCTTTCCAGTCTTCTGGCGATGCTCCGATTTTCTGAAATAATTTTTCCGGAATTCCGCAGGCTTTTTCCTGTAAATTTCTGCCGGATTCTGTGATGAAAACTTCCACCACACGTTCATCTTCTTTTTTTCTTTTTCTTTCGATAAATCCTTTATTTTCAAGTCTTTTAAGAAGCGGAGTAAGCGTTCCGCTGTCCAGATACAGCTTTTCTCCGATGCTGTTCACCGGAAGTCCGTCATGTTCCCAAAGCACCATCATCACAAGATACTGCGGATAGGTAATATCCAGCTCATCGAGAAAAGGACGGTAAAGCCCCGTAATTTCTTTCGCAATAACATATAAAGGAAAGCAGAGCTGGTTTTCTAATTTTAAAAATTCGGGATTTTCCATGATTTCTGAAAAATGAAGAGGTTTTATTTTTTGATGATGAATTCTTCCATCGGAATTCTTACTTTTTTCATGTGCGACAGCCAGTCGTTTTTCTCGTCTCTGTATCCTAAATACAGTAAGCTCACACTTTTTAAGCCTAAATCTCTCAAGCCCAGAATTTCATCCACCACTTCATTGCTGAAACCTTCTGCAGGAGTGCTGTCTACTTTAAGTTCCGCAGCCTGAGCCATAGCAAGTCCTAAAGCAATATACGTTTGTCTTGCGGTATGCGCGAAGTGTTCTTCTGGAGTCTGCGCACCGTAGATTTCTTTAATTTTATCGGTGTAGCTTGAAAATCTTCCTCTCGGCAAATCTCTTACATCGGTGTGATGATCGTACACTTTATCGATTTTCTCATCGGAATAGCTGTCCCATGCCGCGAAAACCAAAACATGAGAAGAATCTCTCATCACTTCAGGATTCAATGCTCCCTGAACCATTTTTTCTTTTAATTCCTGATTTTCCACTACGATCACACGGAAAGGCTGTAATCCTGAAGAAGTAGGAGCGAGTCTTGCGGCTTCTAAAATTTTATTTAAATCTTCTTCTGATACTTTTTTTGTTGGATCGTATGCTTTTACAGCGTGTCTCCAGTTTAAATCTTCTATTAATGACATTTTGTTAATTTTTTAATTTGAATACTATGATGCAAAAATATTGCCAAATTAAATTGCGTGCAATTTAATTTTGTTAAATTTAATTTAAAAATTTTTAAAACCTTCTTAAAACATCGCAGGAATCGGATTTTTTCTGAAGACTGAACTTTCCATTTTTGCTGAAGAATTTTAAACCAAAAACAATGCAGAGATTTAAAAACAAAACCACTCTGATTACAGGCGGAACCAACGGAATGGGATTCGCAACAGCACAACAGTTTATAGAAGAAGGCGGAAAGGCAATCATCACCGGAAGAAGTGAAGAAAATGTAAAAAATGCCGTAAATAAACTAGGCGAAAATGCTTTCGGAATTGTTTCGGATGCCGGAAAAATAAGCGATCTGATGAATCTTAGAAATGAAGCTGAAAAATTAACGGAACATATTGATCTGGTGTTTGTAAATGCAGGATACGGAAGATTTTCTTCGATTGAAAATGTGGATGAACATCATTTTGATGAGCTTTTCAATATGCTGGTAAAAGGCAGCTTTTTTACTGTTCAGCAGATGCTTCCTTTAATGAAAGAGGGGAGTTCGGTTGTGTTTAATACTTCTTTTGTCACAGAATTCGGAATGTCCAATTTTTCGGTGTATTCTGCGGCAAAAGCGGCTGTGCAGTCTTTTATTAAAACTTTCGCAACTGAATTGACGACTAAAGGGATCCGCGTAAACGGAATCAGTCCGGGACATATTAAAACCAATATTTTTAATAATACGGGTTTAAATTCAAAACAGATTGATGAAGCCGTACAAAATATTATTCCTGCCATTCCTTTTAAAAGACAGGGAGAACCTTCGGAAATTGCAAAAGCGGTACTTTTTCTTGCTTCTGATGAAGCATCTTATATTCACGGAGCGGAACTGAGGATTGATGCCGGAATATCTGTAATCAAATGATAATGAGATGAAAAGATTATTTTGCGTCTTTGATCTGTCTGATAATATTGGTTTTATTTTCAATGCCAATATCATATTTTTTACTTTTCTTAAGACTTAAAGTTGCCTTTTCGATAAGATGGATATAATCCTGAGATTTTTTTGAAAGATAGAAAACCTGCGCGCTGATTCCTATGGAAACACGGGCAAATTCCTGTGGTCGATCCGGATCATCCGTAATATCACTAATCACCGAATTGTTGTACCATGTAAGATTCTGTGAACTTTGATTGCCGGAGCAGGAAATGATCATCATTATTATGAAGAGGATATAGGTTAAGATTTTCATGAAAATATAATTTAAAAAAGCTCCTGCAAAGTAACAAATAATTGCAGGAGCTATATAAAGATTTGTTAGAATCCGCAGCTTGCTACACTTGGAGCCGGAACAGGAGAGCATCCGGACAATGTTGAAAATGTTGTCAGTACACAATTTGTATTTATATAATTGTTGTCATAAAGCAGCGAACCGGACGGGCTTCTGTAATATACATTTCCTGCCGTATTGGCATAAGACGAAACAGAGGCTGAACCACAGCTTGTATTTACGCAGGCATTTCTCCATGTAATATCGGTTACCGGACCGGATGTGAAAAGGGAAGGATCTATAATTCTTTTCTCCACCACACCGGAAGCATTTTTAAAGCTTACCAAGATGGCTACGTGATATCCCCACGAAACACAGCATGTTCCAGTAGAAGCTTTCAGGTTTCCGTAGACGAATTGTTTTTCGCAGTCATAACCTGCATTCAGAAGGATCTGTCTCATTTTATGAGCTCTTGCATAACATCCGTCCACCGCATATCTGAACGTGATGCATGGTGAAGAAGCTGTAGAAGTTCCGCAGGACTGATTTTTGATCTGTGTGAAAAGATTGTTCAGAGTCGCCAGATTCGGAATTACACTTACTGCTTTGCTCGTTTCGCTTTGAGTTTCTTTGGTGAAGATGGATTTGAAGTAAGTAACATCTTCATCGGTTGCTTTTTCAACTTTGGCAATTTCGTTGGAATTTTTTTTCAGAAAAACATGAACCGGAGTTTCATTTTCGACCGCTGATTGAATCATTGAGATGAAGGCTTCATTTTCTTTGCTGTCTTTAATTTCATAGAACTGCGCAGAAATGATGAAAGAAACTTTCAGGACATTGCCTTCTTTTTGAATCCCTACCGGAATAGTGCTGCCAAAGTCTCTCATGGCATTTTCATTGGTTTCTTTTACAACAAGATTCGGATCCTGATTGGCACTGGAATCTGAACAGGCATTAGAGGAAAGTACCATCACAAATGCCATTGCGGATAGCAGAAATTTTTTCATAGTTTTAATTTTTGTGGTTAATGATGTGCAGTTTTGTTGTTAATAGTTCACTGCGTTGTGATTTTAAAAGTAATAAAAAATTGAATATAAAATTCAAAATTTTTAAGAAATTTTATTAGGCATTCAGATTACCGATGAATACTGGAAAAATTAAATTGGGCGAAAGTATTTAACGTGAGTTCGATGAAATTAATGGGTCATAAATTGATCATGTTTTATCAATCTCATGGAACTTTAGTCTGATGTGAAGATTACAGTCAAGGTTAGGTTGGGCAAAATTGATGATAAGCTTTGTCTGAAGCCTGTTTGTTTTTCTATTTAAGGTGAGTTCGGGATAAGTCTTCTTAACCGCAATAAACAAAGAGATTCAATTATCAGGAATTCAGCTTTTAAGATATACAAAGGCGTAAAACTTATCAAAGTAATACCATTTTTGTCTTTTTTACATAAACGAAGTGCCTTTGTTTAGATTGCAAACTTTCAATAAGTAGAAAAATCTTTTGTTTTTCTTTGCGATAAATCAATACAATACTAAATCTATTATCTAAATTTATTTCTTATTCCGAACTCAGGTTATTTAAGTTCTTTATAGTAAAGTCTTTGCTCCTTTAGGAGCAGAATCTGTGTAGAAATAAGAATCAGTTCATCAATCAATCCGTAGGATTGATATCTGTAATTCTCAATAAATTTTCTAAAGATAGCGTTCCTACGGAACGCCGAACGTACGTCTAATATTGATTTTTTAATTAAAAATCCCTGCACATCGCAATATGCAGGGAAATGTTATTTAGTAAAAATTACTTAGCAATAAGTTCCGCTTCGAAAACCTCCGTAAAATGCTTTCTTATTTTAGCCTTAATATCTTCCATTTCTTCAGGAGTGAGTTCTCTTTCCAGTTCTCTTTTTAAGGAAGTTACCTGTTTGTCTTTAATTCCGCACGGAATGATGTATTCAAAATAACGCATATCCGTATTAACATTTAAGGCAAATCCGTGTAAAGTTACCCAGCGGGAAGCTTTTACCCCCATAGCGCAGATCTTTCTTGCATAAGGTTTTCCCACATCCAGCCAGACTCCGGTTTCTCCTGGAGAACGTTCGCCTTTCAATCCGTATTCGGCAATGGTTCTGATGATGACTTCTTCCAGATTTCTCATGTATTTATGAATATCCGTGAAGAAATTTTCAAGGTCTAAAATAGGATAGCCTACAATCTGTCCGTAACCGTGATACGTAATATCTCCACCGCGGTTTACCTTTACGAAAATGGCATCGATTTCTTTCAGTTTATCAATTCCGGCAAGCATATTTTCTTCATGTCCGCTTTTTCCCAGCGTATACACATGAGGATGTTCCACGAGAAGAAAATGATTTGGCGTTTCGCTGTGCTGTTCCGCAGGAAGATCGCGGTTTTTAATTTTCAGATCTATGATGTTTTTCATCAGAGATTCCTGATAATCCCACGCCGACTGATATTCCCGCGTTCCTAAGTCTTCAAATTCTACTACTTTATTCTGAATTGTATTCATATCATTTTTTGAATACACAAATTTAGTGATTTTTAGGCTTTAATGGAATGGATGAAATCTATAGCTTTGGTCTTCCAGTCTCTATTTTGAAGTAAAATGTTGACGAAAGCAGTTCCGATGATTCCGCCATCCGCTTTTTCGGTTACATTTTCGAAGTCTTCTTTTGATTTGATTCCAAAACCGATCATCACCGGATTTTGTAAAGGAAGTGAAGCTAATCTTGAAAGATATTCCTCGTTTTTGAGAACAGCCTGATCGTTTCCGGTGGTTGAAGACGAACTTACCGCATACAAAAATCCGGAACTTAAGGAATCGAGGTATAAAATTCTTTCGTCCGAAGTTTCGGGAGTCACCAGAAAGGTGAAATTCAGATGGTATTTTGCTAAAACTTTCTGATAGTTTTTCTCGAATTCAATGGGAGGGAGATCGGGAATAATTAATCCTGAAACTCCGCTTTCCGAACATGCTGCACAGAATTCTTCAAATCCGAAACGCAGCACCGGATTGATGTAGCCCATCAAAATTAAAGGAACTTTTATTTCGTTTTTAATGGATTTCAATTGTGAGAACAGTTTTTCGATGGTCATTCCGTTTTTCAGGGCTAATTCATGAGCCTGCTGAATAACGGGGCCGTCTGCAACTGGATCTGAATACGGCATCCCGATTTCGATCATCTCTGCGCCGGAATCCTGAATTACCTGTATGATTTCAGCAGTATTTTCCAGTTCGGGAATTCCTGCGGTGAAGTATATATTTAGTTTTTTCATTTAAAAATGCTTTTTAATGATGTCATTTCGTAAAATCTGCTTAAAATGTTTTTTATTTTAACCGCAAAAGGTGCAAAAGATATTTATGATGTATGATTATAATATATTTTAAGCTTTCAAAAGTGTAAAAAATCAAAGATTTTTTGAAAGCTGTTGTGATCTTTTTATTGATAAACACTAATCATTTAGTTTATCTTTTATGACTTTTATGGTTAAATAAAGTGTAAGTTCATCAGTTCTTTTTAATGACAAAAATTATTTTTGATGTTGACGATGCGATCCGGCTTGAACGGAGCTCTTTTTGTGCAGCAAAGCGGAACAAAAAAGCGGGAGTGGAAGACGGAAATTATCGCCCGAATTATTTTACAAATGTTTCAAATATGTTTCCATATCTTTATCTCCGCGACCGCTGAGACAAATGACTACAATATCGTCTTCGTTGAATTTCTTTTTGTCGAAAACTGCGAGCGCGTGAGAACTTTCCAGAGCGGGAATGATGCCTTCGAGTTTGGTGAGCTCAAATGCTGATTTCAGGGCTTCATCGTCGTTGATGCTGAAAAATTCTGCTCTTTGTTCCCTGAACAAATTGGCGTGAAAAGGTCCGATTCCGGGGTAATCCAGTCCTGCGGAAATGGAGTGGGGCTCGATAACCTGTCCGTCATTGGTCTGCATCACAAGGCTTTTGCTTCCGTGAAGAATGCCTAAAGTTCCCAGAAAAGTCGTTGCGGCAGATTTTCCGGATTCTACACCGAAACCTCCTGCTTCAGCAGCAATAATTTTCACGTCTTTTTCGTTTACAAAATGGTAAAAAGCGCCTGCTGCATTGCTTCCGCCGCCAACACAGGCAATGATGTAATCCGGATTTTCTCTTCCGGTCTGTTCCAGAAGCTGTTCTTTTATCTCTTTTGAAATCACACTCTGAAATCTCGCCACAAGATCCGGAAAAGGATGCGGACCGACCACACTTCCGATCACGTAATGAGTGGTCACGGGATTGTTGATCCAGTCTCTTAAGGCTTCATTTACAGCGTCTTTCAGGGTTTTGGAACCTGAAGTTGCGGGAACGACTTTTGCGCCGAGCATTTTCATTCTTGCGACATTGGGAGCCTGTCTTTGGATATCGACTTCACCCATGTAAACAATGCATTCCAGTCCTAAAAGCGCGCAGGCTGTAGCGGTGGCAACGCCGTGCTGTCCGGCTCCGGTTTCGGCAATAATTCTGTTTTTACCAAGACGTTTTGCCAACAAAACCTGTCCTAAAGCGTTATTGATTTTGTGCGCTCCGGTGTGGTTGAGATCTTCTCTTTTTAAATAAATTTTGGTGTTGTATTTCCGGCTTAAATTTTTCGCAAAATACAATGGCGTTGCACGACCAACGTAATTTTTTAACAAATCCTGATATTCCTGTTGAAAATCTTCAGATTCAATGATGTCAAGATAGTTTTTTTGAAGTTCCTCTACATTCGGGTAGAGCATTTCCGGGATGAAAGCGCCTCCGAATTCTCCATAATATCCGTGTTCGTCGGGGTTTCTATAATTCATTTTGTAATGTATTTATTAATGAAAGGTTATAATCAAACTGCTGTTTGCTGATCTGTTTGTTTTGGTGCAGCAAATGCAGTTTTGCGGTTAAATCTATTAAAATATTTAAATTCAGTTTCGAGTTGTACATGGTAATCGCAATTTCAAGATTATCAATGAGATAATAAGAATCGAATTTCTCATACAGGCAGAAAATTTTACAGTAAACGATTCCGAAATCATATTTTACACTGGCTTTTACGTTGCTGTCGAGCAATTTATCGGCAATCACGACCAAATGATAGCTGTCCCAGAAATGAATGGTTTTAAAGAAATATTCAACATCTTCTTTGTGAAAATTTTTAATGATTTCGATGAAATCACTTAATAATCCTCCGATGTACCAATATTCTGTATTACTGTCATTTTCAGAGACAAAATTATGCAGTCTTTCTACTTTTTCATTTTCAAATTTTTGAGAAAACAGGACTCTGTGAACGGATTTTCCGATCTCTTCAAGATTTAATTTCTTAAATTTCAAAAGCTTCAGTTTTCTCGAATAATATTTTTTCAATGTTTTTTGTTTTTTTATTATTGATTATCCGTTATTGATCATAATGCTTAATTTTAACGCAAAGAATCGCTAAGATTCTTTTATATACCAACTGTTTTTAAGTTCGCAAAGGCGTTTCACTCAGCAAAGAACTCAAAGGTTTTCTAATTATGACAAATTACGGACAATCATTTTTATTGTGTTTTAATTGATGATCAGATCAGTTTTTCTTTAAATATTTTTATCTGATTGATGTTTTTAACTCCGGGTTCTGTTTCAAACCTCGAATTGATGTCCAGAGCAAAAGGCTTTTGTTTTAAAATGCTTATGTTTTCTGTATTTTCTTCTGAAATTCCGCCACTTAAAAAATAGGGAAGGGGAATTTCAATGTCGTTTAACAGATTCCAGTCGAAGGTTTTTCCTGTTCCTCCAAATGATTTTGAATCGGTGTCGAAAAGAATATAATCGTTTGTTTGCGCATATTGATTGATTGTTTTCTGAAGCTCATCAGAGTTTTGGTTTCCGATTCGGATTACTTTGATGATTTTGATTTCAGAATTTAATTTTTTTCTTAATTCTGTAATAAAATATTCATCTTCATCGCCGTGAAGCTGTATGAAATTCAGTTTTGCTTTTTCTGCTGTTTCAACTATTTTTTCTAAGTTTTCATTTACGAAAACGCCGACTTTCCCTGAATGTTTAATTTCTGAAATCTGTTCTGGATTCAAATGTTTCAAAACATACCTGAGCGATTTTTCATAAAAGATAAAACCAAGAAAGTCTGTCTGTAAAGATATTAACTTCTGAATCTGATCAGATTGCGTTAATCCGCAGACTTTTAGCTTCGGAGCAGTTTTATTCGTCAATAGATTGTTGTCTGTTGATTTCATACCAGATTTTTAAATTCCTGTATTCGTAATAAATTCAGCCAGCTTTTTTCCGGGATTTTCATGTTTCATAAAATATTCGCCCATCAGAAATCCGTCGAAACCTTCATTTTTTAAGTATCTGAAATCTTCTTCGTTGTAGATTCCGCTTTCGGCAACAGACAGAATGTCTTTCGGAAGCTGATTTTTCAAATTAACCGAATGTTGAAGATCTACTTTAAAATCTTTTAAATTTCTGTTGTTAATTCCCACAAGATCAATGTTTTTGTGGATGTGTTTCAGCTCTTCTTCGGTATGAATTTCCAGTAAAACTTCCAATCCCAACTCGTGAGAAAGTTCTGTAAATTCTGAAACCTGCTGCGGTGAAAGACAGGCTGCAATCAATAAAATAACATCTGCACCGATGCTTTTGGCTTCATAAAACTGATATTCATCGATCATGAAATCTTTTCGCAGAATAGGAATATTTACAGAATTTCTTACATTCAGAATATCCTCAGAACTTCCTCCGAAAAAATCACGATCCGTTAAAACAGAAATTCCGCTCGCCCCGAACTTTTCATATGCGGAAACCACTTCTAAAGGTGAAACTGTATCATTAATAATTCCTTTTGAGGGTGACTGTCTTTTGTATTCAGCAATGATTCCGCTTCTCTTTTTTAAGCTTTCTTTCAGTGAAAAATTTTCTCTTCCGAAAAATTCAGATTCCTTCAATGCTGAGACTGAAGTATTTGATTTCGAGAAGGAAACCTCTTCTTTTTTTCTTTGTATGATTTTATCTAAAATATTCATCTTTCTTTTTAATTTACTATTCATTGTCATTTCGAACGTAATGAAATGAAGTGAGAAATCTGTTTTTAAATGTAGTTATGTGTACCTAAAGTTTTCAGCATATTCTGTGTTTTTATAGATTCTTCACTTCACTGCGTTTCGCTCTGAATGACAAAAGACCGATAATGAAATGAAAAAGTATTATTCCAAAAGAAGTTGTAGACTTCTTAATGCTTTTCCTCCATGTAAACTTTCTTTCGCCATCAAAAGACAATCTTCATAGCTTCCGAATTTATCGGTATGATAAAGGGCGACGGCTGCATTTGCCAATACAACGGCATTCTGTTGTTCCGTTCCTTTTCCCTGAAGAATATTTCTGAAAATTTTTGCCGTTTCCTGAGGCGTTTCTCCTGCTTTTATGCTTTCATGCGTAATAGAATCAAAACCAAGATCTTCCGTGGAATAGACTTCTTCTCCTTTTTTGGTAATAATTTTACTGTCGTGGGTAAGGCTGATCTCGTCGTAGCCGTCCATCCCGTGAACCAGAGTAAAGTGACGGTTATCTTTTTGCAATAAATACTGGTAAATTCTGGCAATTTCCAGATTGTAAACGCCAATCATGGAAAACTGAGGTTTTGCCGGATTTACAAGAGGGCCGAGGAGGTTGAAAAAAGTTCTTAGACCTAAAGCTCTTCGCAGCGCACCAACCGATTGCAGTGCCGGATGAAAATAGGGGGCATGTAAAAAACAGATGTTGGCTTTTTCAAGATCTTCCTGAAGTTTTTCCGAACTGTTTTTGAATTCGTAGCCTAGCTCTTCCAGTACATTGGAAGATCCGGTGATGGTAGAAGCTCCGTAATTTCCGTGTTTCGTTACTTTCTGTCCCGCTCCTGCAACTACAAAACTTGCTAAAGTTGAGATATTGATGGTGTTTTTTCCGTCACCGCCCGTTCCAACAATATCGATGGCGTCTCCGGAATCTATGTTTACGGGAACTGCCATTTGCAGAAGGGCTTCACGAAAGCCTTCGAGCTCTTTAAGCGTGATATTTCGCATGAGGAAAACACTTATAAAAGCCGTAACTTCGGTTGCATTGAATTTATTCTGGGCAATCTCAATCATAATCGCCTTTGCCTCAGATTTGGACAAGGTATGATGATTAAAAAGGTATTGCAGGATCTCTTTCATTTGTGGAGGTTTTATGGTTGAGGGAATTTGTGCTGTTTTCAATTGAGTAGAAAGTTTTTGATGATAATTTCTCCCTGCGGAGTAAGAATGCTTTCCGGATGAAACTGTACGCCGTGAACATCATATTTTTTGTGCTGTAACGCCATAATCATTCCATCTTTGTCTACTGCGGTAATTTCCAGTTCTTCCGGCAGATCTTCGCGGTTAACAACCCAACTATGATATCTTCCGACTTCAATTCCGCTGGATAGATTTTTAAAAATTTTGGTGTCTTCTTTTACAAAATCTGCGGAAGTTGCCACTCCATGAAAAATTTCGGAAAGATTGGTTAAACTTCCTCCAAAAGCTTCTGCAATCGCCTGCTGACCGAGGCAAACGCCTAAAATGCTTTTTTTAGGAGCGTATTCTTTGATCAGATCCAGTAAAATTCCGGCTTCTTCTGGAATTCCGGGACCGGGTGAAAGCACGATTTTATCGTACTGATCGATTTCTTCCAGACTGATCTGGTCATTCTTTACCACATCTACTTTGGTATCCAAAACTCTCTCGATAATCTGAACCAGATTGTAGGTAAAGCTGTCGTAGTTATCGAATACAAGAACTTTAGCTGATGGCTTTTGGTTGTTTGTTGATGGTTCTGTATTATTCATTTTTATTTTTTTCTGTAATAATTAATAAATCCGTTTAGCAATTTTTTGCAAAGAATTAAAACTTCTTCTTTTAGACAATTTTTAATTGCATCATAAATTAAATTTGATAGTTTTCTGGATTCAGTCCAGACATCTAAATTCTGTCAACTAGACTCAATCAACTATTCACTAATTTCTCCGCTTTTTCCACTGCTTTTTTTAGGGCATTCAGTTTATTGTTTACTTCCTGAAGCTCACTTTCGGGGTTGGATTTTGCCACAAGTCCGGCTCCTGCCTGATAATACAGCGTATTGTTTTTACTTAAAAAAGTACGGATCATAATTGCCTGATTGCAGTCTCCGTTCAGTCCAATCATTCCGATGCATCCGCCATAATATCCTCTGGAATCTTTTTCATATTGGTTAATTAACTGCAACGCTCTGTGTTTCGGGGCTCCGCTTAAAGTTCCCTGCGGAAAAGTTGTTGCCACCATTTCGAAAGGATTTATATTTTCCTGCAGATCCGCGGTTACTTCGCTTACCATATGTATAACGTGAGAGAAAAGCTGTATTTCCTTTAATTTGGTTACCGTTACGTTTTTTCCGAGTTTTCCAAGATCATTTCTTGCGAGATCCACAAGCATGGTGTGTTCTGCATTTTCTTTTTCATCGTTTTTTAAATTTTCGATAGACTGGAGATCCGTTTCAAAATGTCCTGTTCGTTTGAATGTTCCGGCAATCGGATGAATAACGGCTTTGTTGTTTTTGATGATTAACTGGCTTTCAGGGCTTGAACCGAAGAGTTTGTAGTTGCCATAATCGAAGAAAAATAAATAAGGGGAAGGATTGATGTTTCTTAATGCACGGTAGACATTGAATTCATCTCCTTTAAATTTCTGCTGAAATCTTCTGCTTAAAACCAATTGAAAAACATCGCCTCTCATGCAGTGTTTCTGGGCTGTTTTTACGAGTTCAATATATTCTTCATCCGTAATATTAGAAGTTTCTGCTCCTTCTTTTTCGAAAGGATAAATCACGGAATTCAGATTCTTGATTAAGCTTTCAAGAAGGTAAAATTCAGATTTTACACCTTCCATCTGATTTTCAATAATATGCATTTCATCATTGTAATGATTGATGGCAATAACATATTGATATAATCGGTATCGAAGAATCGGGATTTCAACTTCGGGACTCTGTGCTTTGAACTGAATATTTTCAAAAAACTGAACCGCCTCGAAACTGGTATATCCGAAAAGACTTTGTGCCGTCTGTTCTATAGGATCTGCCGTTTTTTCGCATTCGAAAAGATCTGAGAAATTCTGAAAAACATCTTCAATTTTATTTTCAATGATAAATTGTTTTACAGGTTCCTGTCCCGGAAGCTTTATTTCAAAATCATTTAAATTTTTAATTTCAATTCCGGCAATCGCATTGATGGCAATGAAAGAGAAGTTATTATCGATATTTTTAGAATCTGAGCTTTCCAGAAGAATAGTATCCCTGAATTTGTCGCGAATCTGCAGATAGATATTCATCGGAGTCTGAAGATCTCCGAGTGTTTTTTTGGAAATGGTTTTTATTTTTATCTTTTTACTGAACATTGCAGTTGAATTTTAAAATGGATGAAACAAAAAAAGACTTCAACGGATTACGTCAAAGTCTTTATTATTTGTTATAAATTATTTCTGTTGGTTGTTTAGCATTAACAACATGACAATAACATCAGACCCGACGAAGAGTTTGAATGCCACCACCACATATTTTTGTTGTTAACCATAGTACAAATGTATATAATTTTTTTAATATGAAAACAAAAAAATTATGAAATTAAAAAAAACTTTTATGGTTGTCCGCAATTTGTCATCATTAAAAAACCTTTGAGTTCTTTGCTGAGTGAAACGCCTTTGCGAACCCAAAAACAGTTGGCATATAAAAGAATCTTAGCGAAATCTTTGCGTTAAAAAGGAATATGATTAATAACAGATCATCAAAAAACTTAATCTGAAAACTGATGGCTTTCACTAATCAGAAAAATCTTTTAGCAGAAAAAATTTAATGAAATATCTTTAAAAATGGAGGTTTATCATAAGCTTGAAAGTTTATTTTTTATATTTTTGTCTAAATTTTTATAGGAAAAATAATGAAAAAAGTATTAGCAATCGCGTTTATCGGTAGTTTATTTGCAGCTAGCTGCTCTAAAAAGCCAAATCATGACTTACAGGACAGCAACACGATGTTGCCAGAGCCGGATGCTCCAACTGTGGTGGATTCTACTGCCAAAAAAACTGAAGCAGCAAAAGTAAATGCCGCAGAATCTCTTCCTGCAGCTGAAGCTAAAGCAGATACTCTTACAAAAAAATAATGAAAAATCTGTTTTTGACAGGATGTCTGGCAATGCTGATGTTTTCCTGTTCCAAAAAAGAAAATACACCTGTTGATGCGGCTTCTCCCGAAGCTACATCAATGAATGAACCGGCGAAAAGTAATCTTTCCGGCGACAAAATTATTGAAACGCTGGATTGTTCCGGATGTCATGCGGTGAATGAAAGAATGATAGGACCTTCTTATCAGGAAATAGCAGATAAGTATTCTGAAAAGGATGCAGAAATGCTGGCTTCCAAGATTATAGAAGGCGGAAGCGGAGTTTGGGGAGGTGTTCCGATGTCTCCACATCCACAGGTGTCGAAAGAAGATGCCAAAAAAATGGTACAGTATATTTTAAGTCTGAAAAAATAATTGATGACTGAAAAGTCTGCTTTACACCCAAGAAATCTGCATCGTGATCCTTATGATTTCGAAAAGCTGATTTCCTGTGTACCGGAACTAAAACATTATGTTTTTGTGAACGCTTATCAAAGTGTAACAATTAATTTCAGTCTTCCGAAGGCTGTAAAATTGCTGAACAAAGCTTTGCTGTTACACTTTTATAAGGTTCAGGATTGGGATATTCCCGATGGTAATCTCTGTCCTCCGATTCCCGGAAGAGCAGATTACATTCATTATATTGCCGATTTAATCGGTGAAAAAGATCCTCAGAATTCTGATATTAAAGGACTGGATATCGGGACAGGAGCAAATCTTGTCTATCCTTTAATTGCCCATCGTTCTTACGGGTGGAAAATGCTTGGAACTGATATTAACGACATTTCCCTGAAAAATGCAAAATGTATTTTAAGTCAGAATCCGGATTTATTCCCTTTTATACATCTGAAAAAACAGCCGGAACCTGAACATATTTTCAAAAATATTATTGATAAAGAAGATCGTTTCAGGTTTTCCATGTGCAATCCGCCTTTTCATGATTCTGAAGAATCTGCCATGAAAGGGAATTTCAGAAAGACAAAAAATCTTAAAAAATCTACGGTTAAAAAACCATTACTGAACTTTGGCGGACAACAGTCGGAATTATGGTGTGAAGGCGGAGAACTGGCTTTCATCACAAAAATGATTCGCGAAAGCGCTCTGTATTCCTCTCAGGTTTTATGGTTTACCTGTCTTGTTTCCAAAAAAGAGAACCTCAGTAAATTAACATTCCTTTTAAAGAAAATAAAAGCAGTCGATTTCAGGATTATCGAAATGTCTCAGGGACAGAAAATCAGCCGTATATTGGCGTGGACTTTTGTTTCTCCCGACAAACATAAAAAATGGTGATCTATTTTAAAAAAACGTCCTACAAATATTTGTAAGACGTTATGAATTATTGTGTTTTAGAATCGTATTTTAGAAATAATCTGCTTTCACATACAAATTGTCGTTTCCTGTACCGTATGTAGCACGAACCGACTGCCCACTCGAACATCCCGTTAATGCAAAAATATCAAGTCTGTAAGTTCCCGCAGGCAAACTCAGCATAGGATTGGAAGCCGACTGATAATTTCCGGTGACATTTGTTGTAGCACCTGTTAAAGAATTGACGTGTGAAACGGATGACAGTCCCATATTATCCTGAATAATTGTTGCGCCTGTAGAATCTGAAATCCTGATCCAGCTAATTGAAATACGCGGAGAACCATCTGTAATTACTCCTCCTGCAGCATTGGCAAATGACGTGGTGACCGATGAAAATATAGAAACAATGGCAGGTCTTGCTAAAGTAAATGTGGTATTATAAACAGACTGTGTTGCCGTTCCAATGGCTGAAGCTGTCGCTGTCGCATTAAGCACAACGGGAGAAGCATTAGGAATAACATTCGTATTGAAAATCAGCATTTCCGAAGCTTTACCCTGATAAATATCTCCTGTTGCGGTATCCAGTATTAAAGGAACCGTTGTGGTAGGACTTCCTGTTGCAATTGCCTGTAAGTTGCTTATTCTGATGGGGGCTGTTGCGGCATTCACTTCAAGTCTTCTTGCAGGAGTGCTCGTTCCGATCCCGATATTTCCCGCCGGAGCGGCGAGAGTTCCGGTCATTCCTGTTCCGAAAATTGCATTCCCGATATTCATCTGGTTACTTGTGGTTGCAGACTGGATCTGTGTATTGTTTCCAATCGCGATATTGGTGCCGCCTGTTGTAATATTGGTTCCTGCAGAAGCTCCCAAGATTAAGTTGTTGCTTCCCGTGGTTAATCCCGAACCGGCAATGCTTCCCAAAACAGTATTGCTTGCTCCGGTTGTTAAAGATACACCGCCCGCCGTATCTCCCAGAAGAACATTATTAGATCCGGAACTGATTGCGGTTCCGGTATTAACACCAATAGCTATATTTGAATTTCCTCCATTATTAGAAATTAAAGCATTGTCACCGATGGCAATATTTCTCTGTATGGAAGCTGCTGTTGTACTGGATAAAGCATTTCCGCCAATAGCGATGTTGGTAGATCCTGTTGTGATCCCCCGTCCTGTATTTAAACCAATTCCGACATTTCTTGCCCCTGTTGTCACTGTATTTAAGGAAGTCGATCCGAATGCGGTGTTTCCGGTTCCGGTCACAGCGATGGGAATGGAATTATTTCCAAAAGATGTATTGGTTGTTCCCAAAATTCCGGACTGGATATTATTTCTTTTGAAGATAATATCCTGATTGTCTGTGGTTCCCATAAAGTTGGTTCCGGATGCTGTTCCGGAGTTTCCTGTAAGTCCCCAATTCTGCGCATTAACTGCCGAAGGAGTAGTAAGTCTCTGCCAAACCCCTCCTTCAAAATAATAATAACCAGTAGCTGTGATATTGACAGCCTGTCCTGTGGCGGATCCCGTTGCAACATCATTTACATAAATAAGTGTACCGGAAGGAACGGAAGTCATATTTAGGGCTCTTTCGCGATCCAGACGTGGAGCGAGAAGTCCGTCTACGGTGTTTGAGGTTCCTGTGGCATTTTTTGCAACAACGTCAAATGTAGCTGTAGGAGTAGTTGTATTTATCCCTACTTGTGCTTTAGTAATTGCTCCCATTGATAAAAGGGAGGATAATAGGATAATCCTTTTTTTCATAAGTAAATTATTTTATGATTAGTGGTAAACCAAAGATAATAAATAAAACTCATTTATAATTCATCATGTAGTGATTATTAATATTTAATTTAAATTAATCGTTTAAATATAGTTTTATAAGAATTATTTACATTGAAAATAAAGTATTATGGTATAAAATATTTACCTTAAGTTTAAGGTGAAATTTTGTAAATAATCACTAAATTTGTACGCTTTTAGAAAAATAAGAAATGCAATTATCAGAACAAGAAATCATTAGAAGAGAAAAGCTGAATAAGCTTGTTGAAATGGGGATTAATGCATTCCCGGCGGATGAATACATCATTACAGATACTACAGAATCTATAAAACAGGATTTCGCAGAAAGTAAACAGGTGAAGATCGCGGGAAGACTGATGTCGCGAAGAATTCAGGGGAAAGCTTCTTTTGCTGAGTTGCAGGATTCTACAGGAAGAATTCAGGTGTATTTTAACAGGGATGAGATCTGTACAGGAGAAGATAAAACGTTATACAATGAAGTGTACAAACACCTTTTAGATATTGGAGATATTATCGGAATTGAAGGTGAACTGTTTACAACACAGGTAGGAGAGAAGACGGTTTTGGTGAAAAATTTCACCCTGTTAACGAAATCTCTAAGACCGCTTCCACAGGCAAAAACTGATGAAAACGGTGTTGTTCACGATGCGTTCAATGATCCGGAACTAAGATACAGACAGCGTTATGTAGATTTAACGGTAAATCCTCAGATTAAGGAAGTTTTCGTAAAAAGAACAAAACTGTTCAATGCAATGAGAACATTCTTTAATGATGCAGGATATTTTGAGGTGGAAACTCCGATCTTACAGGCGATTCCGGGAGGAGCTGCGGCAAGACCTTTCATTACGCATCACAATGCTTTGGATATTCCTTTATATTTAAGAATTGCCAACGAGTTATATCTTAAAAGATTAATCGTAGGTGGTTTTGACGGGGTTTATGAATTCTCCAAAAACTTCAGAAATGAAGGAATGGACAGAACCCACAACCCTGAATTTACCGCAATGGAAATTTATGTAGCATACAAAGACTACAACTGGATGATGGATTTCACAGAGAAATTATTAGAATTCTGTGCTATTCAGGTAAACGGAACAACAAAAGCTACTTTCGGAGAACATGAAGTGGATTTCAAAGCGCCTTACCAGAGAATTTCCATGACGGATGCGATTCTTAAATTTACAGGATTCGATATCACCGGAAAAACAGAACAGGAATT
This sequence comes from Chryseobacterium sp. C2(2020), assembly GCF_014218915.1. Lineage (NCBI taxonomy): Bacteria > Pseudomonadati > Bacteroidota > Flavobacteriia > Flavobacteriales > Weeksellaceae > Chryseobacterium > Chryseobacterium sp. C2(2020). The sequence continues at coordinate 218,672 of NZ_JACLCT010000001.1, read as the reverse complement.
ATTCGATTTTGCGAAATCTATCGGAATTGATGTGAATGAAACGATGGGGAAAGGAAAATTAATTGATGAAATTTTTGGTGAAAAGTGTGAAGGGAACTTCATTCAGCCAACTTTCATTACAGATTATCCGATCGAAATGTCACCGCTTACGAAAAAACACAGAAGCAAAGAAGGCTTAACCGAGCGTTTCGAGCTGATGGTTTGCGGAAAAGAAATCGCCAATGCTTATTCTGAGCTTAATGATCCTATTGATCAGAGAGAGCGTTTTGAGGAGCAGTTAAAATTATCAGAAAAAGGAGACGACGAAGCAGGACAGTTTATTGATGAAGATTTCTTACGAGCGCTGGAATACGGAATGCCGCCAACTTCAGGTTTAGGAATCGGAATGGACAGATTAATTATGTTCCTTACGAATAATGCATCTATTCAGGAAGTTTTATTCTTCCCTCAAATGAGACCTGAGAAAGCGGTTCCTCAAATTGAACTGGGTGAAGATGAAAAAGTAATTCTTGAAATCTTAAAATCAGGAGAACAGATTGCTTTGGCAGAAGTGAAAGAGCAATCTCAACTTTCAGGAAAGAAATGGGACAAAGCCTCAAAAACTTTGACGAAAAATAATCTCGTGAAAGTGGAGAAGATTGATGAGGTTCTTTTAATAAAACTGGTTTAAGATTTTACCGTTTAAAATAATATAAGGTCGTCTCAGGACGATCTTTTTTATTATATTCAAAAACTTTTTTAAAAAATTAAAACTAATGATTAAAAAAATTAAAGTTAATCAGAAGATTCCTATATATTCTAGCCATGATAAAAACTCAAAAACCGAAAGTTTTTTGCAAGAGGGAGATATTGTTGAATTTAATCGCGAAAAAAGAAGGGACGGTATTGATTGGATTGAGATTATTTTGAACAGAAAAAATTACTTCATAAAAAAAGATTCTTCAAAGTTTTCTTTATTAAAAAGAGTCAAACTTATTGATAATGCTTGTACCATTGTATTCTTTGAATCGAAAGCCGGAGAAAAATATACTTTTGGTGAAGTATTTACGGTTCATTCGCTTGAAGGTATGAATCAGGGGTGTATTAAAGTGAAAAGAATTTTTGATCATGCGCAACAAGAGAAATGCATTAATCTGTATTATGATATAAACAAGGTTAATATTTCTAAAAGGATTTTTGCAAAAGGAGAAGAAATCATAATTACCAATAAGATAGGAGTGTTTACTGAGGTTTTATATGGCAAAAAGACAGGATATATTTTGTCTGATATTGCTTATTATGAACCGAAAAATTGGTGGATGGTAGCTGTTGTTTCTGTAGTTGGTTTATTTATGATGGTTGGCTTAATATACGGTGCTATATCTTCAGGCTGGGTTGTTAAAGGGGCTTTCTTAGCCATTCCGGTAATCATTGTATCTGCAATTATTATTGTTTTTATAAAAGGAATTTTGACAATTATTAATCTTGTTGTTGAAAATATTAGAAAAAGATTGTAATTTTTTACTGTAAAAACTATTTCTGTACAATTTCCGTTATTCATAAAAACTAAATGAGATGAGAATTCTGATCGTCCTTATTTTTCTGTTCGTCAATGTGAAAGCTCAGATGCTTAGTTCTGTTTATTTCGAGTACAATAGTTCTAAACTGACGAAAGAATCGCAGAGAAAACTTGACAGTCTGGCGCAACTTAGATATAATCTGAAATTCAGAATTTTTGGAAATTGTGATATTTCCGGAACTTCGGAATACAATAAAAAGCTGTCTGAAAATCGTGCTAATGCGGTTAATCAATATTTACAATCAAAAATCGGAAACAATATCAAACTGGAAAGTGTGGTAGGATTGGGAAAAGAAAAACCCATCAATGACAACAGTACCGAAGAACTGCGCGGTAAAAACAGAAGAGTAGACGTATTTATTGATCGGGTGATGATTGCCGGAGAAATACATTCCGGGAAAACCTTTGAGAGTTTTTTCAGCAAAAAAGTTTCAGAAATGAAAATCGGAGAAACTTTTTCTTTGCCGAATGTTAATTTTATCGGAGGTCGCCACGTATGGCTGCCAAAAGGAAATAGTGTATTGATGCAGTTAGCGGAAATTTTAAAAAATAATCCGACAATCGAAGTAGAATTGCAGGGACATATCTGCTGTGATTATGACAATTTCGATGGTGAAGATTTAGATTTGAAAACATTTAACCTATCTTGGACGAGAGCCAATGCCATCAAAGAATTTCTGGAAAAACAGGGAATTGCTTCCACGCGCATCAAAGCAACCGGAATGGGACATCTCAATCCTGTTGTTTATCCCGAAAGAAAGGAAGAGGATTTTATGAAGAACAGGAGGGTGGAAATTGTTTTGCTTAAAAAATAGATGATAAGGTTTCGGCGCAGCAAAGCTGCGCCGAAACCCTTTATACATATAAAATTATCTTCTCTGTTTACTGAACGAAGCCATCAGATAAAATAGAAAAGGAAGGATGAATAACGATCCCAGCATTAAAGCCCATCCCAAAGCGGAAATAGTCTTTGGTGCTGCAACGTGTTCTAATAACGAAAGATGTTGCCCGTTTCCGAATAAAATAATATTCGGATTATGCTGATAAGTTGCGGCAACCAGAATCATAATCACCTGAAATCCGGCTAAAGCTCTTACAGGTAAAAGTTTACGGCGATTCATTGCTCTCAGAATCAGGAACAGGCAAATCGTGGCAAAAACCGTTGCCATAATTCCCAAAGGTTTTGAGAAAACCCACATCAGTAAAGGAATATCGGAAAAATAAGCCGTGATAAAAACCAGAAGTCCTGCGATAACAACAAAGATCATGGTCTGTTTGGATTTTCTGATCATCATACCCAGTTCAAAACGGTCGGAAGTCTCTCTCAAAGCAAAAACGGAAGCAAGATAAGCACAGATGGAAACGGTAAATAAACCTACTGCAACACCAAACCAGTTCAGCCAACTGAAAATATACAAATCTAAAAAGTTAGTAGCCTCCGGATTAATGGAATGAGAGATTGTAGCTGCAGCCGTTAATCCCAGAAAAAAAGGAGTCAGTAAACTTGCAAAGTAAAAAATCTGTGTGTAAATGCGTTGCCAACTGTCTTCTACTGCATCATAATGTCGAAAAGTAAAGGCTGTACCGCGCGCAATAATTCCCACCAGCATTAAAACCAAAGGAATATGAAGGTACGTGGAAAGCGTAGTGTAAATCTCCGGAAAACCGACAAAAAGAATAACAATCGCAATAATCAGCCACATATGATTGGCTTCCCAAACCGGAGCAATAGAAGTGTACATCAAAGTCTGCGTTTTGGGTCTGTTCTTTTTTCTGGTGAACTGTTCCACAATTCCCGCTCCGAAATCGGCTCCGCCTAAAATAACATACAGACAGATTGATAGCCAGAGAAATCCTATAACAACGTAAATCATGACTTCTTATTTTTAGAGTTAAACTGTGGATCGGTAGGATCATATAATTGGGGAACCATTTTAATCTGTCTTGTTAAAAGGAAAATAATAACCAAAGAGAGTGACGCGAAAATCGCGGTAAAAAAGTAAAAAGAATACTGAATTCCTGGCATTGGTGTCACGGCATCGACTGTTTTCATAATTCCGTAAATAATCCACGGCTGTCTTCCCACTTCAGTTACTGTCCATCCCGCTTCCAGAGCAATATATCCGAAAGGAGTTGCATATAAAAATGTTTTCAGAAGCCAGTTTCTGGAAAGCCATTCTTTCCTGAAAAACGTTGCATACAGAAAAACGCTTCCAATAATAATCATCACAACACCAAAGAAAATCATGATCTGAAAAGAATAATGCACAACCGCAATCGGAGGCCATTCTTCTTTTGGAAAATCTTTCAGTCCTTTTACTTCCGCGTTAAAATCATTAGCTACTAAAAAACTCAGAACTTTCGGAATTTTTATGGCATATTTTATCTCTTCTTTTTTCTCATCCGGAATTCCGCCAATAACAAATGAAGCCCCTTTTTCCGTTTCAAAATGGGCTTCCATGGCAGCTAATTTTATTGGCTGTCTTTCTGCGACGGATTTTGCGGCAACATCACCACTTAAGGGTGCTCCGAATGCTCCGATCAAAGCAAATCCTGCTGCAATTCTGAAGGCTTTGGTATGAAATTCAACATTTTTTTTCTTTAGAATCAAGAAAGCATGAACTCCGGCAACTGCAAATCCGGTTGCACAAAACGCAGCAACCGTCATGTGTAAAGCCTGAGGAAACCACGCGTCATTGAACATGGCTTTAATAGGATCTATATTTAAATATTGTCCGTTCACATAATCAAATCCTGCCGGAGAATTCATCCATGCGTTTGCGGCAACCACTAAAATTCCCGAAGCTAAACCGCTTAATCCTACCAAAAATCCACAGAACCAATGAAACCATTTGTTAAAACGATCCCATCCGTACAGAAAAAATCCGATTGCGATGGCTTCAATAAAAAATGCAGTTCCTTCCAGTGAAAAAGGCATTCCGAAGATGGGTCCTGCGTGTTTCATAAATTCAGGCCACAGAAGTCCCAGTTCAAAAGAAAGCATCGTTCCGGAAACGGCACCGGTTGCAAAAAGGATTGCCACACCCTTGCTCCAGGCTTTCGTAAGACCTTTATAAACTTCGTTTTTTGTTTTTAAGTATTTCCAGTGTGCAAAAGCCATAAGAAAAGGCATAACCATACCCACACAGGAAAAAATAATGTGGAAGCCGAGTGACATTGCCATCTGTGCACGAGCTGCAAGAAAGTCGTCCATAAACCATTCATTTTGAGTAAATAAATTTACGCATAAATTATAGATCGTCATTATGATTTACAACAGCATTTGTTTGAGAAATAGGTTTTAACTTTGATATTTTTTAAGAGAAAATAATCTTTGCTTTTTGTGGAAAAATCAATACTTTTTTGACACTTTTTAACTTTCGTACCTCGAAAAAAATCACGATATTTGTAAGTCTTTGCATTTAGCAGGATTTTTTAATATTTATATGAGTCAGAAACAATATACAGCTAGTAGTATTCAGGCATTGGAAGGAATGGAACACGTGCGTATGCGTCCTTCAATGTACATTGGTGATGTGGGAGTAAGAGGTCTCCATCATTTGGTTTATGAAGTAGTAGATAACTCTATCGACGAAGCGTTGGCAGGATACTGCGACACAATCTTTGTCAGCATTAAAGAAGGAAACGGGATCGAGGTTAGCGATAACGGTAGAGGTATTCCTGTGGATTTCCACGAAAAAGAACAGAAATCCGCTCTTGAGGTTGTAATGACGAAAATCGGGGCAGGAGGTAAGTTTGATAAAGATTCTTATAAAGTTTCCGGAGGTCTTCACGGAGTTGGAGTTTCGTGTGTGAACGCACTTTCCAACGAAATGGTAACCACAGTTTACAGAGACGGAAACGTTTATCAGCAGATATATTCAAGAGGTAAAGCTCAGACCGGAGTAGAGGAAATCGGACACAGTGATCAGAGAGGAACCAAACAGTTCTTCCAGCCGGATGATTCTATCTTTACAGAACTGGTGTATAATTATGATACTTTAGCAAGCCGTTTAAGAGAGCTTTCTTATTTAAATAAAGGAATTACCATTACCCTTACCGACGAAAGAGAAAAACTGGAAGACGGTTCTTTCAGATCAGAAGTTTTCCATTCTGAAGGTGGTTTGAAGGAATTTGTTGCATTCATCGACGGAAACCGTGAATCGATCATGGAAAACGTAATTTTCATGGAAGGTGAAAGAGACGATATTCCTGTGGAAGTGGCAATGCGTTACAATACTTCATTTAATGAAAATCTTCATTCTTACGTTAATAACATCAATACTCATGAAGGAGGAACTCACTTAGCGGGTTTCAGACGTGCTTTAACGAGAACTCTGAAGAAATATGCGGATGATTTAGGAATTCCTCAAAAAGAAAAAGTAGAAATTACAGGAGACGATTTCCGTGAAGGACTTACGGCTGTAGTTTCTGTAAAAGTAATGGAACCTCAGTTTGAAGGACAGACCAAAACAAAATTAGGAAACTCTGAAGTTTCGGGAGCTGTTGATAAAATTGTTGGGGAAATGCTGACTAACTTTTTAGAAGAAAATCCCAACGAAGCAAAAATTATCGTTCAGAAGGTTGTTTTAGCTGCAAAAGCAAGACAGGCTGCGAAAAAAGCCCGTGAAATGGTTCAGAGAAAATCTCCGATGGGAGGTTCCGGGCTTCCCGGGAAATTATCCGACTGTTCTTCAAAAGATCCGGCAGAATCAGAAATTTTCTTGGTTGAGGGAGATTCCGCGGGTGGAACGGCAAAGCAGGGACGTGACAGATTCTTTCAGGCAATTCTTCCGTTAAGAGGTAAAATTCTGAATGTTGAGAAATCAATGCTTCACAAAGTATATGATAATGAAGAGATTAAAAATATTTATACCGCTTTAGGAGTTTCCGTTGGTACGGAAGAAGACAGCAAAGCGTTGAATATGGCGAAGCTAAGATATCATAAAATCGTAATCATGACCGATGCCGATATTGATGGTTCTCACATTTCAACGTTGATCTTAACCTTCTTCTTCAGATACATGAAAGAATTGATTGAGAACGGCTATATTTACATTGCTCAGCCGCCTTTGTATTTATTGAAAAAAGGAAACAAAAAAGTATATGCTTATAACGAAAAAGAGCGTGAAGAATTTACTTTGGAAATGTCTCCGGATGGAAAAGGCGTTGAAGTTCAGCGTTATAAAGGTCTTGGAGAGATGAATCCTGAACAGCTTTGGGAAACCACTCTGAATCCTGAACACAGAATTCTGAAGCAGGTAACCATCGACAATGCAGTAGAAGCTGACAGTGTATTTTCTATGTTGATGGGAGATGAGGTTCCGCCAAGAAGAGAATTTATAGAGAAGAATGCTAAATATGCGAAAATTGATGCATAATTGAATTTAAAAAATACGATTATATAAGACTTCAGCAATGAAGTCTTTTTTTATTTCCATTATAAAGTCTTCAATACAATAAAAAATAATTTTGCCAGTTATAAGATTTCATTATTTTTGCTAAATTTTAATAACCATGATTAAAATACTTTGTATTGGAGCACTTTCGATGGCTTCTTTTTACTACTCACAAAACTTTCCGGTTTCTGCCATTCCTGAGAATCTGAAGAAAAACGCAGATGCGGTGATCAGGAAAGATCTTACGACGATTCAGGTTAATAAAATTGATGATATCAGATATCAGTATTACACGGTGACCTCTGTTTTAAACAAAGACGGCGATTCCGATGCGCAGATTTATATTCCTTATGAAAAAGGCAATAGTATTTCAGACATCAAGGTGAATATTTACGATGAATCCGGAAAGAAAATCAAGTCATTTTCCAAATCAGATTTTGGAGATTTTGCTAATAACAATCAAGGAACGTTCTATTCGGATAACCGAGTGATGGCTTTGTCTTATACGCCTACGCAATATCCTTACACCGTGGAATTTTCCTATCAGATCGCAGATGAAAACACAGTTTTCCTGCCGGATTTTATTCCATTCAGATCAACCAATATTTCACTGGAAGAAGCTCAGATGAAGATCATCAACAAATCAGGCATCGAGCTTAAAACAAAAACATATCCTTCGGTTTATAACTATACTTCAGTTACAGAAAGCGATAATGCAGGAGAAAAAATATATTCTTATAAAAATGTTCCGGCTATTGATGATGCTTTTTTGCTTCCCCAACCGATAAAAATTTTGCCAAAAGTAAGTTTTGCGTTAACGAAATTCAATCTTGAAGGAAAACAGGGGAGTATAAACAACTGGAGTGAGTTCGGATCTTGGTATTACAACAGCATTTTACAGCCGGTTTCTTTATCAACGCCTGCAATTAAAGCGGAAGTTGCAGCACTGAATTTACAGGGAACAACCGAAGAAAAGGTAAAAAAACTGTATCAGTATATGCAGAGCAAGACAAGGTATATTTTTGTAGCCTTGGGAATCGGCGGTTGGCAGCCGATGCTTCCGGATGAAGTTCAGAAAAAGGGATATGGCGATTGTAAAGGATTAACAAATTACATGAAAACTTTACTGGATGAAGCCGGAATTCCGTCTTATTATTCGGTGATCAATTCCGGTTCCTCTCCGGTTTCGTTTGATAAAGATTTTCCTAAAATGGGAGGAAACCATGTTATTCTGATGGTTCCTGCTGAAAAAGGAAATATCTGGCTTGAAAATACATCTCAGCAAATAGCTTTTAATCATCTAAGTTACGGAACCACAGAAAGAAATGTGCTTTCCATCAGAAAAAACGGAATTGAATTAATTGATACTCCGGTTTATTCGGCAGACCAAAGCAAAGAAAAACAGCTTTTAAAAATAAAGCTTAATGAAGACAACAGTATTTCCGGCGAAGGTAATTTTGCGTACACGGGAATTCAGTATGATAACAATCTAGTTCTGGCAACAATGTCACCAAAAGAAAGAAACGAAGCCATAAAAAATCTTCTGGATATTCTTCATTTTGAAAAGATTGAGATGAAAAATTTTCTGAACGATAAAGACAATGCCGTTGCAAAGTTTGATCTTGATTTTAAAGCCAATAATTATTCTAAAAACGCAGGAAGCAGCATCATTTTCAGAGCAGTACCTATTTATTCAGACAATGTTTACAAAACAGACGAAAACAGGGAATTGCCTTTCGAATTAAGACAGTCTTTTCAGGATGAATACGAAATCAGCTTTGCGCTTCCTAAAAACTATAGAATAGAGGAACTTCCTGAGAATGTGACGTTAAATTCAGAATTCGGAACCTACAAATTAAGTTTTGTGAAAAATGGCGAAGAACTGAAAGTCAGCCGAACCATAAGAATCAATAAAGGGCTTTATCCTAAAGAAAAATATAACGATTACGTTAATTTCAGAAAAAAAACCATTAACATTGACAACTCAAAAATTTTAATTTCTAAAATTTAACATGAAAAAAATATTTCTAGTGGCTTTCTGCTCAATGAATTTGATATTTATTGAAGCTCAGAAGCATGAATTTCTTAATTATCCTAAATTTAATGATGCAGATCTTTCAAAGCAGAAATCAGCGTTGGATGAAAATGCACCTGCCGAAATTTTATTCAAATCGCTGCATTTCAGCATTGATAACAATACCGGAAATCTTGTGAAAAAAGCTTTTTACAGGGTGAAAATCTATGATAAAGACAAAGCAGAAGACTGGTTGAATCTTGAAATTCCGTTATACCAAAGCGGAAGCGATCAGGAAACCATTTCGAAGGTAAAAGCTTTCACGTACAATCTGGAAAACGGAACTTCCGTATCTACAAAAGTTGATAAAAGCTCTAAATACAAAAGTAAGGAAAGCAAATATGTCTCCATTACAAAATTTGCTTTTCCAAATGTGAAAAATGGCTCTGTCATTGAATATCAGTATGAAGTAACTTCTCCCTTTCTCTATGTGGTTCCGGAAATCATGATCGAAACAGACACACCTTCGTTATACACGGAATATGTTTTAGATAGTCCTTCAAATATTGCCTATAATGTGAATTACACCGGTTTTTTGTCCCCGAAATACAGAGAAGTGGAAGAAAGATTGATGTACGGAATGAATTACAGAACCTACCGCTTTGGATATGAAAATGTGAAAGGCTTTAAAACAGAAAAATTTGTAAACAACGACCGTAATTACAGAACAAAAATAAGTGCAGAACTTCACTCAACAAACTTCAGAGAACTTAAATTGTATTCTTCGTCGTGGGAAAAGATCAAAGACAGATTGTATGAAAATGAAGATTTCGGAGGGGAATTGAAGAAAACAAAACTGGCAAAAGACAATATGCCTGCAAATATTTCAGGTATTTCGGGAGAAATAGAAAAAGCCAATGCTGTTTTTGATTATGTAAAAAATACCTTTACATGGAACAAAGACAGAGGAATTTATACAGAAGACGGTATCAAAAAAATGCTGGAAACAAAAACCGGAAATGCGGCAGAAATCAATCTTTTTCTGGTCATGATGCTTCGTGAAGCAGGAATAAAAGCAGATCCGCTTACGATTTCTACGGTGAGCAATGGTTTTATTAACATTGCTTCACCCAATGTTTCCAATATGAATTTTGTAATTGCCGCTATTCAGACAAAAGATGGTTTTCATTTGTATGATGCCACTTCCAAGCAGTCTTCGATCGATCAGTTACCGCCAAGAGACTGGAACCAGTTCGGAATTTTGATGAATAAAGACAAAGTTCAGCAATTATCCATGATCAATGCAAAAACAAGTTTTACCTATCTTACGGCGGAGGCAAAAATTAATCCAGACGGAAGCATTTCGGGAACCTATTCCGATAAAGACACAGGAACGTATGCTATTTTTGCAAAAGAGAGTTATGACGATAATGCAGAGAAATACAAAAAGCAGTATAAAGATAATTTTGCGATAGACTTTACCAATATCGATTCAAAAGTACATGAAAATGGTGATTTTGAAAGCACCATGAAGTTTTCTTCCGAAAATTTAATCGACAGGATCGGAAAGAAAATGATTATCAATCCAATGTTGTTTTTAAATAAAAACTCTAATGAATTCGATCAGACCGAAGAAAGAAAATACCTTATCGATTTTACTTCGCCGTTCACAAGAATTAAGAAAATAGTCTTGGAAATTCCGGAAGGATATGCCATTGAAGAAATGCCGAAAAACAAAAAAATTGTAACCGACGATAAAGAAATCGAGTACAGTTATATTGCTGAACAAAAAGGAAATAAGATTGAGGTAATTTCTACCACCAAAGTTAAGAGTCCCACTTATGAGAAAGAATATTACCCTGCCTTTAAGCAGATTTGGGGAGTGGCTTCTAAACAGGAAAATCAGGTCATCAGTCTTGTAAAGAAGCAGTAACTAAATTTTTTTTCAAAAATAATCTCAAACCATTCATTATTTGAATGGTTTTTGCATTGAAGAAGGAAAATCAGAATTATGAAAAATACCATTGCGGTCTTGGCACTTTCTTCTTTCTTTGTTTTTTCAGCCTGTAAAAAGACGGAAAGCAATAATATAAATGAAACAGAAGCAACAGCTCCCGAAAAGTTTACAGTAGATTCCGTGAAAATTAGCGATTCCACGAAATTAAGCGATTCTTTAACCGTTAAATATACTTCCAAAATGTTGCTGTTCCCGACAGTTAAGGATAAAAAATTATTAGACAGCATTTATTTTACAGAAAAAAATATTGGCGACTTTTCCAGAGAAGGAGTGCTGAATTACCTTCAGAAAAGCAAAAACGAATATTTCAATAACATCAGAAAAGATTCAAAAGACTGGATTTCAGATATTTCATTCTCTCAGGAATGGTATTCGGATACAGGAATGAAAGTGAAATCCAATACAAATGATTATCTCCAGATAGAATACTTTTGGGCTTCTTATGAAGGAGGTGCACACGATAATTATGGATATGCAGAAAGAGTTTTTGATTTAAAAAACAACAAAAAGCTTGAATTAAAAGACATTACTTCCATGCCGAAAGAAAAACTGGAAGCCCTTTTAATGAAAAATATCAATAAAACCAACAGCGGAACAACAGATGATAAAGGAGAAGTTAATAACTCCGAAATGCTTCTGGTAGATAAAATTCCGGCAACGGAAAATTTTTATTTTGATGACAAAAACCTGTATTTCCATTACAGTCCGTATGAAATTACAGCTTTTGCAGCAGGAGATATTATAATCCCTGTTTCTTGGACAGAGCTTAAAGGAACTCTTACTCCAGAATTTATGAAAAGAATGAAAATTAAATAACAATCATGCTTCCACATCGGGAGCATTTTTTATTTTTGCACTAATGGAAAAAGTCGCTTTCATCATCAATCCTTTTTCGGCGAAAAAAAATTATCAGCCGTTTCTCAACGAACTGAAAGCAAAGGTGAAAAATCCTTTGTATTACATCTCGGAATCTATTCCCGGAACCGATCAGTTTATTCAGGATCATTTTAATGACGTTGATATTTTTGTAGCCATCGGAGGCGACGGAACCATTTCTACCGTAGCCAGAAATCTCATCAACACAGAAAAAATTCTTGCGATTTTTCCGGCAGGTTCCGGAAACGGATTTTCCAACGAAACCCAGTTCAGCAAAAATCTGGACGAACTTCTGGAAAAGATCAAAACCAAAAATTCCAGAAAGATTGATACGTTCACTGTAAATGAAAGACTTTCCATCAATGTTTCCGGAACAGGGTTCGACGGTAAAGTCGTAAAGGAATTTGAAAAAACCACAAGAGGATTTAAAAATTATATCAAAGTCTCTTTTAAAACCTTTTTCAGCTACAAGCCAATCAAGCTTAAGTTTTTTGACGAAAAATACAAGCAGTACAACGGGAAATATTTAATGGTGAACATCGCCAACACACGACAGTTTGGAAACAACGCCTACATCGCACCTCATGCAAGTAAAAGTGACGGTTTGGTAGATATGGTTCTGGTCAAAAAATTCCCTTTCTTCTATTCCATGCTTTTTGCGTTCAGAATGTTTACCAAAAAACTGAAACAGGATGATTACATTACATATCTTCCGGTTTCTGAAATAGAATTTAAAGTAAATACTAAAAACTGGCATCTCGACGGAGAATTCAACAAAATAAAATCTCCGGTTCGTGTAAAAGTTCAGCCTTCGAGTTTAAGGATTTTAATCTAAAAACGGTCATTCCTGTAAAAAAGAAATTGTTATCTATTTAATTTTAGGAGCTGTTTCGCGCTTTCGCTACTCGCTTTTTTTTGGATTCGGCGGCTGCTTAGCAGCCGCCGAATCCAAAAAAAAGCTCAGACAGGCCGCTCAATCGCGGCTAAAATGGCAGTCATTGTAAAACTAAATCTGTTTCAGATTAAACAATGTCAAGCTAAACCTCCAGTTTTTTTTCCACTTCATTCGGATGATCCAGACAATAGTGCAGTTGCTCTTTATCCAGTTGCTTTTCCCAGTTGGCAACCACCACCGTTGCTACAGAATTTCCGATAACGTTGGTTAAAGCACGGCATTCACTCATAAACTTATCGATTCCTAAAATCAGCGTCATTCCGGCAATCGGAATTTCAGGAACAACCGCTAATGTTGCCGCTAAAGTCACAAATCCTGCTCCCGTAACTCCGGCTGCACCTTTAGAACTCAGCATGGCAACCAAAAGAAGAATGATCTGTTTCTCGATCGGAAGATGAATATTTAAAGCCTGTGCAATAAAAAGCGAAGCCAGCGTCATATAAATATTGGTTCCGTCGAGATTGAAAGAATATCCTGTAGGAACCACCAAACCGACAATCGCTCTTGAACAGCCTGCTTTTTCAAGCTTTTCCATAATTCCGGGAAGTGCAGATTCTGAAGAACTCGTTCCTAAAACCAGCAAAAGCTCCGCCTTCAGGTAATACATCAACTTAAAAATATTAAAACCGTTGTACCAGGCGACAGCGCCTAAAACCAAAACCACAAATAATGCAGAAGTTATATAAAACGTTCCCACCAAAAAAATCAGATTCAAAACCGAATGAAGTCCGTATTTTCCAATGGTAAAAGCCATCGCTCCGAAGGCTCCGATCGGTGCCAGTTTCATCAGCATATGCACAATTTTGAAGACCGGAGTGGAAAGATCCTGTAAAAAATCCGTTACTTTCTGGCTCTTTTCTTTCGTTAAAACCAAAGCTATGCCCATTAAAATGGCAACAAGAAGAACCTGCAGAATATTATCTCCAACCAACGGACTGAAAAGCGTTTCCGGAATAATATTCATAATAAAACCGGTTAAAGTCGTTTCATGAGCTTTTTGCTGATACTGAGAAACATCGCCCGAAAGGGTAGAAGGATCAATATTAAGACCATGACCCGGCTGTAAGATATTTCCTACCACCAAACCGATAACCAATGCCAACGTTGAAAACGTAAAGAAATAAATCATCGCTTTAACCGCAATTCTGCCCACTTTTTTAAGGTCAGTCATGTGCGCGATTCCTAAGGTGAGGGTAATGAAAATCACCGGAGCAATAATCATTTTCACGAGTTTGATGAATCCGTCGCCCAAAGGTTTCATTTTTTCACCAAGTTCCGGATAAAATCTTCCTAAAAGAATTCCCGCAACAATCGCAATAATAACCTGAAAATAAAGCTGGTGGTAAATTTTTTTTGCTTTCAAAAGAATATTGATTTTAAAAACCGAAAATTAATGAAATTTGCTCTAAAATAATGACAAATGTCATGAATAGTTTCGGCTCGGGCAAAGCCCGAGCCGAAACCAGATTACTTTAAATCTTTCTCTAATTTTTGATGAAGAAAGAATCTTAAAAAGCTATCTCAAAATCCAGATTATTTCACTCTTATCATTTTGACGAATAAAAACATTTGATAATCAATTAATTAATATGTTTCTGAGTCAGCTTTTTTTAATTAACTACAAAAACTTCACCTATTCCACTGCAACAGAATCGTCACCACGACCATCTGCAACTGCATGAATATTTCCGTTGTCATCAATCAGAATCATTTCTGTTCTTCCGATCTGGTTCCATTTTTCAGACTTATATCCTAATTTTTCCAGATCCTTAATCGTGGTTTCAGGAAAATTCTTTTCAAAAGCAACCGTTTCGGGAAGCCATTGATGGTGAAATTTCGGAGCATTGACAGAAATATTAGCATTCTGCTTAAAATCGATCACATCAACAATAGCCTGATAAACAGAAGTAGGAATCGTCGTTCCTCCCGGAGTTCCGACTACCATGTAAGGTTTTCCGTTTTTCAGAACAATCGTTGGAGTCATCGAAGAAAGCATTCTTTTATTCGGCTGAATGGAATTGGCTTCTCCGCCGACCGCTCCAAACATATTCGGAACACCCGGTTTTATGGAAAAATCGTCCATTTCATTATTTAAGAAAAATCCCGCACCGGAAACAACAACTTTACTTCCGTAATAACCATTCAAAGTAGTGGTTACCGCTGCTGCATTTCCATCCTTGTCAATCACTGAAATATGGGTCGTTTCTGTAGATTCTTTAGGTTGTTTGGTTATTTTCCCCACTTCCGCACTCGGTGTTGCTTTGCTGAAACTGAAGCTTTTCCAGCGGTTTTTCAGATATTCGTCAGAAATCAGATAAGACGTTTTATCCTGAATAAAATCCGGATCGCCCATATATTCTGCTCTGTCTGCATATGCTCTTCTTTCGGCTTCCACCATCACCTGAACAGCCTGTGTAGAATTTTGCTGATATTTCTCCAGATTTTCATAACCTGCCATTTTCAGCATTTGCGCAAGAAGAAGTCCGCCGCTAGAAGGCAAAGGCATAGAAACCACCTGATTTCCTTTGTAATCAAATTCAAGTGCTTTTCTTTCGGCAACTTTATAATTTTTAAGATCTTCAGAAGTAATAATTCCGTTTCCTCTTTTCATTTCAGAAGCCAGAAGTTCCGCTGTTTTTCCTTCGTAAAAACCTTTTAGACCTTGTTTCTGAATCAACTTTAACGTTTCAGCCAAATCCTTCTGAACTAAAAGATCTCCGGCTTTCCAGGGAATATCCTTAACAAAAACAATGGAAGACTGATTGTGCTTCTGGAAATTCTGTTTATTGTTATTCAGTAAGTTAGCTTCCTGTTCGGTAATCGCAAAGCCTTTTTCAGCAAGATCAATGGCGGGCTGAATTAGTTTCTCCATCGGAAGTTTACAGTATTTTAAAGTAGCAAAAAAACCAGCCACACTTCCCGGAATTCCAACAGCTAATCTTCCGTTTTGGGAAAGATCGGTATTGGCTTTACCGTTTTTATCGACATACATATCATGACTTGCCTTTTTAGGTGCCGTTTCACGATAATCGATTGTGAATTTTTCGCCATTGTTTTTTACGCCAACTAAAAATCCGCCTCCGCCGATATTTCCCGCCTGCGGATAAACAACAGCAAGTGCATATTGCGTAGCAACAATTGCATCATACGCATTTCCTCCCATTTTCATCACTTTTGCTCCTGCTTCGCTTGCTAACGGATGTGCAGAAACAACCACTCCTTTATTTTTAACTTTCACCTCCTTCACAATAGTAATATCTGTGTATTGTGCTGAAATTGTGGTAGAAAATAAAATAAGTGAAACAATAATCTTTTTCATTTACAAAATTTATATTCGAATTTACGATTTTGTTTTAAGATAGGGTCTAAAATATTTACTTTTGCTTTCGATCAACAAATAAAAGTTAAAAATGAAATCCCACACGGAAAGAATACTTATTACAGGTGCTTTAGGACAGATCGGCACCGAGCTTACAAACAGACTTGTTGAAATTCACGGAGCTGAAAATGTTGTGGCTTCGGGGCTTGACAGATGGCAAAAGGGAATTACTGCGGCAGGTCATTACGAAAGAATGGATGTTACCAATACCCAATTGGTAAGACAGGTAATTAAAGACTACGATATTACTACCGTTTATCATTTGGCTTCATTATTGTCGGGTACTTCAGAAAAGCAGCCGATTTTCGCATGGAAATTAAATCTGGAGCCCCTGCTTCATTTTTGTGAAATGGCAAAAGAAGGACTTATCCAAAAGATTTTCTGGCCGAGTTCCATTGCGGTTTTTGGAAAAGGAATTCCTAAAGAAAATGTAGAGCAGGATGTGGTTCTAAATCCTACAACGGTTTACGGAATTTCTAAAATGGCGGGTGAGAAATGGTGCGAGTATTATTTTGATAAGCATGGAGTAGATGTAAGAAGCATCCGTTATCCGGGATTGATTTCATGGAAAACTCCTGCAGGTGGTGGAACTACAGATTATGCTGTTGAGATTTTTTATGAAGCCATCGAAGAAGGAAAATACACAAGTTTTATTTCCGAAAACACAGGAATGCCGATGTTGTATATGGATGATGCCATTAACGCAACCCTGAAATTAATGGATGCTCCAAAAGAAAATCTTACCGTAAGATCTTCTTATAATTTGGGCGGAATGTCTTTCACTCCAAAAGAACTGGCGGAAGAAATTAAGAAAGAAATTCCGGAATTCGAGATCGATTATAAACCGGATTTCAGACAGGCAATTGCAGATTCATGGCCAGCATCAATTGATGACTCCGTAGCGAAAAAAGACTGGGGATTAAGCTACGATTTCGGGATTTCTGAGATGACTAAAGACATGATTAAAAATTTGAAAATCAAATTAGCTAAAAATTAATGTATTTCAAGTTTTAATTTAAATAAGAATTATTTTAACATCTGATTTTTAATTTATTATAAAAATTATCTAAAATTTAGTTTAAATGATATTGTTCACATTTAACATTCTGAATATTGAAGCTGACTGCAAAAAACAGCAGTCTGTTTCCGATGAAGAAAGGCTGAAAATTTCAGAAGATAATACAAAAGCAATACTTAGAATTTTAGACATTCATGATGTTAAAGCAAGTTTCTTTGTAGAGATTTCGATCGCTCAAAAACTTCAGAATTTAATAAAAGCAATTTCATTCCAAGGGCATGAAATTGCTTTTTATAATAAAAATTCTACCCTTCCGGAAATTGAAAATGCTAAAAAATTTACTCAGGAATTTTTAGAAAAACAGATTCGCGGAATTCGTCAGAAAGACATCAAAGTTCCTCAGGAAGATTTAAAGTTGCTGGAATTTAATTACGTTTCCAATATTGATAATGCTGATATTCTTTTCCCTTTCAAACGTCTGAAAAGAGACACGCAGATTAATGAAGAAAACGGATTGAGCATTGTTCCGGAAAGTATTTCTCCTTACAGCCAGTTGCCGTATAACGATTTTGTATTTCAGATGCTTCCGATGAAATATTATCAGAGCATGGTTTTTGAAACCCTGAAAAAAGATGATTTTGTTCTGATTTATCTTAATTCATGGCAGTTTACAGATTTTCAGAAGTATCCGTTTGATATTCCCTTTTACAGAAGGCTGAATTCAGGCAAAAAAATGGAGGACAAATTAGATGCCCTCCTCAGTTGGATCAACGAGAAAGAAATGGCTACTTCCCGTATGAAAGATTATATTTTTTAGCTTGCAGGAATTAGGTTGTACAGTTTACTAAAAACCTTAAACCAAAAACGCTAAACTCTAAATTTTTTATGCCAGCTCAAAAAGCGTAATTTCCGGTAAAACGCCGACTCTTCCGGGATATCCCAAAACTCCGAAACCTCTGTTTACGTACAGCATTTTTCCTTCGCTTTCGTATAAATCAGCCCATTTCGGGTATTTGTACTGAACAGGAGACCATTTTACGTTTTTCAGATCCAAACCAAACTGCATTCCGTGGGTATGTCCTGAAAGCGTTAAATGAACATTTGCAGGGTGTTTTTTCACCACATAATCAAAATGGGTAGGATCGTGGCTCATTAAGATTTTAACGGCAGATTCAGGAACACCTTTTAAGGCATCATCCAATCTTCCAAATTGCGGAAAAGGTTTCAGTCCCCAGTTTTCAACTCCTAAAATGTATATTTTTTCTCCGTTTTTTTCAATGATTCTGTGTTCGTTCCGAAGCATATCAAAACCGGCCTGTCTTTCGTAATCAATTAAGGTATCAAGATTTTTCTTTTTGGCTTCCGGAGACTCCCAGCTTACATAATCTGCGTAATCGTGGTTTCCAAGGACGGCAAATTTTCCGTCTTTTGCTTTGATTTTTGAAAATAAGGGAATGAATGGTTTGAATTCTTCCGCTACATTATTCACCATATCTCCGGTAAAAAGAACCAGATCAGGATTCTGTTCGTTAATTAAATCAATCGCATGCTGAAGTTTACCCGGATCCGTAAAACTACCACTGTGAACATCTGAAATCTGTACGATTTTATATCCTTTAAAGCTTTTGGGAAGATTCGCAAAATTCATTCTTACCCTTCTTACTTTGTAGCGGTATTTTCCAAATGTAATTCCATCGATAAAAAGAGCTGAAAGAACACCTCCCAAACCTAATCCCATGATGCTTAAAAACTTTCTTCTTTCCGGGAAAAAGTTTTCCGATGGTCTCGTAAGTCCGATAAGATAGCTTCCGGTTCTGAAAATATCATCGATTAATAAAAATAAAACGATGAAAACTTTGGGCAGGATAAAAACGAGAAACAGGGAGATCATAATCTGTGCGCGCATCATGCTTCGGTCGGCTCTGCTGAAGTGGGAAACCTCGTAAGCGAAAAAAACATAAACCGCTAAAGATATGATGCAATAGCCTATTTTGATCCAGTTATTGTCTGTTAAAGTCCGGATTGCCTGGTAAATATAAATTTCCAGAAAAAGAAAAATTGCCGCAATGATAAAAAAGTTTCTTTGCATAACTAAGTGTAAAAAAAGCACAAAGAATTAATTTCCCTGTGCTTTTTTATATTTTAAATTAAATATTGTTAAGGAAATCTGTAAACGATAGCATTGATGTTCATTCCGGCACCTACCGAAGTCATTACAATGTTACCTTTTTCTTTAAACGATTGACCTTCCATTTTTCCTTTAATTATTAAATCAAACATGGTAGGAATTGTGGCTACGGAAGAATTTCCGAAATCCTGAATCGTCATTGGAGAGATAGAATGGTCATACTCTTTCACATTATAAAGCTTGTGAAGTCTTTCAATCATCGCATAATCCATTTTCGCATTTGCCTGATGGATTAATATTTTGTTGATATCTTCAATGGAAAGACCTGCATCTTCAATGGTTTCTTTAATCGCAGCAGGAACGTTTTTCAACGCATATTCGTAGATTTTTCTTCCCTGCATTCTTACAAACAGACGAGTCTGGTCAGAATCTTTGTTGATGGACGGTCCGTTGGCAAGATAATCCAGTTCCAAACCGTTATCACAAATGGTGTTATGAGCGATGATTCCTACATTTTCCTGATCTGTAGCCTGTACTACAACAGCTCCGGCTCCGTCTGCGAAGATCATTCTGTTTCTGTCATGCGGATCTGTTACTCTGCTCAACGTTTCAGCGCCGATTACCAAAATGGTTTTAGCTACTTTAGCTTTAATTAAATTATCTGCTAAAATCATTGCTTCCACCCAACCCGGACATCCGAAAAGCATATCGTAAGTAACACATTTTCTGTTCTTAATGCCCAGTTTGTTCTTTACTCTCGCTGCCATTGTCGGCATGAAATCTGCGTATCCGTTTACGGTAACTTCTCCAAAATTACTCGCGTAAATGATATAATCCAGTTCCTCCTGATCTATTTTTGCATCTGCAATAGCAATTTTTGCAGCTTCGTAACCGATTTTTGAGTTGGAAAGATCATCTTCTATGAATCTTCTGTTTTCTATCTCTGTAATTTCTACAAATTTTGAGATCGTTTCCTCAGCAGGCTTGTCAATCTTCACCCCGTCTTCTGAATAAAACTCTGAATCTAGAAAAAAGTCTCTTCCGATAATTCTGCTGGGAAGGTAAGATCCAGAACCAATAATGATCGTATTCGGCATTCGTTTATATGATTTTTTTTAAAGATGCAAAGTTAATAATTAATATTAATAACAGAGAATTAAAAATATTACTAAATTTGCAAAAATTGTACTTTACAATCTTATGAAAAACAATCCTTCTTTAAAAGGCTTACTTATTGCAGTTGTGGCGTTTATCGTAGCTTTTGGGATTTATTTCCTTTTTTTAGCCAAAAAAAATTACTACGTAGTAGACAATCCTACGCCAGACACATTTTATTACAAAATCAATAACGGTTCGGAAGGTGTAATCGCCGGAGGACAGACGGTTTCTGTAGATCTCAATCAGGGAAAAAATTCTATAAAAGTCTTCGACAGAAATAAAAAACTTTTGTTTGATTCAGCTTTTGAAGTAAAAAAAATAAGAGGTCTTATTAATATTGCTCATCAGGATTATTATATTAACGATCAGTATTATGGATATAATCTTAAAAAAGATTCATTACTTTTGGCATTGGATAAAACAATCATCGACGGAAAACCTTACTTTGGAGGCGCAAGACGTTTCAGTAAGCTGTTTACCGATGATTTTTATTATAATGTAGACGAAGATTATGATAAGATTATCAAAAATATCCAGAAGGTAGAATCCAGATCGAAGATATTCAGAAAGCAGGATTACCTTAATTATTATAACGAATATTACAAGTTTTAAGTTTTGACAAAAGATATTACCAAAATTACGCCTTATAATACCGACGCTACTAAAAAGAGTCAGGTAGAAGATATGTTCGACAATATTGCACCGAAGTATGATCTTCTGAATCGTGTTTTATCCATGAAAATTGATGTCATGTGGAGAAATACACTGGTGAAATGGATGAAAAAAGATAATCCGCAGGAAGTGCTGGATGTGGCTACAGGAACGGGCGATCTGGCGATTGCCGTAGAAAAAGGAACCGGCTCTAAAGTAATTGGTTTAGATTTATCGCAACAAATGTTAAATGTTGGCGTTATTAAAATAAAAAAACTTAAATTAGACGGCAAAATTTCCATGCAAAAAGGAGATGCGGAGAAGTTACTCTATGAAGATAACAGATTCGACGCAGTTTCCGTTGCATTCGGAGTAAGGAATTTTGAAAACCTTACCAAAGGTTTGGCAGAATTAAGAAGAGTAGTTAAAGATAACAAGAGTGTTTATATACTGGAGTTTTCAAAGGTTGAAGGGTTTATGGGACCATTGTATATGTTTTACTTTAAAAACATTTTACCTGCAATTGGCAGACTGGTTTCCAAAGATAACAGGGCGTATACATACCTTCCGGATTCTGTAAATGCTTTTCCTTATGGGGAAAAGATGAGACAAATTCTTTTAGATACAGGATTTAAAAAAGTTGAATATAAAAAACTAAGTTTAGGTATAGCCACAATTTATAAAGCAACAAAGTAACCTATGAATAAATTTTTATTAAGAGCACTGGTTTTAGCCTCAGTAAATGTTGCAGTTTTAGCAAACGCGCAATTCAGAACCCGAAACAGAATGGATAAGTTGGAAGACTTTGACGAGCAGAAATTCAGTTGGGGTTTTTATTTAAGTGGTAACAGACTAGACTACCGTATTGTTCTCAATCCAAGATATGGGATGTATAACAATCAGAATCTTGTTACATCTAAAGAAAGCTACAGTTTCGGTGCAGGTTTAATTGCAAAATGGAGGCTGAATGATTTCCTGGACGTAAGATTGGAACCGGGGTTACAATTTGGGCAGAGACAGCTTACTTTCAATACGCAGACCAACGACCAGTATGCTGCAGGTACTTTGACGAACGATCCTTTCATTCCGATGAAATTAACGGATAAAGACAGAATAAGAGATATTAAAACGACTTTAATAGACATTCCTGTATTATTGGAATTCCACGGAAACAGATGGTACAATTCCAGACCTTACGTTGCAACCGGGGTAAACTATATCGTAAACCTTCAGTCTAATGCAACTTCTACTGACGACAATATGCAGCAGGTTTTCAGATCTACTACGCACAACTTTGCATGGTCTGCAGAAATGGGAATTCAGTTTTATTTCAATAAATTTAAACTGACTCCTGCTGTAAGAGGAACTTTCATCATGAACAATGAGATTGTAGCAGATAATGCAACAACACCGCCTTACTGGACGTCTGCAATGTCTACTTTACAGACAAGAGCAATCTTCTTTGTACTGAAATTCGAATAAAAATTTACTATAAAATAGATCAGGGAGATGCATTTTGCGTCTCCTTTTTTGTTTCTGGGCAAAATATAGACCGTTTTATTTTTGTTAGTATTAATATTTTGTTATTTTTGCTAATAGTTAGAATATACAAAACCTGAAATGCTTCAAGATTTAGAAAACAATTTTTCAGAATTAGAAAAAAAGATTTTGCAGTTACAGAAAAATTACAAAAATCTTAGTGAAAGATTCTCGGAATTAAATGTTGAGCATGACGAACTGAAGAAGAAATATGATGAAGAAAGAAGAAAAAATCAGGTATTAGCAGAAGAACAAAAAAATATAAAACTTTATTCAGCAATATCAGGAAATCCTGAACATAACCGACTGATGAAAAACCACATCAACAGGTTGGTAAAAGAAATAGATTTCTGCATTGCGCAGCTTCAAAACAGTGGATTATAATGGAAGTAAGAAGAATTACCATTAATATAGCCGGAAGAGTATATCCGCTGAATGTACCGGCAGCAGAGGAAGAAACTCTGCGTAAAGTCGGGAAGCAGATAGAGAATATGATTAAAGATTTTGAACAGAATTTCGATGTGAGAGACAAACAGGATGCTTTAGCTATGTGTGCCCTGAAACTGGGAACCAATGCCGAAGTAGTGTCTGCGAACTACGATAAAACAATACAATCTACCAACGAAAGATTAGCAAAAATTAATCAGTCGTTGAACAATGAAACAGGGAAATAGATTTTTTTTCCCGAAAAAGCTGCCTACAATAATTCTAACACATTAAAGGTAAACTCAACGCTAAACAATTACCGAACAAATGTCCATTGAATGGCGTGCCGGTTCTCCGGATTACAGACAGTGGAAATCAGTTCAAATCGTGTTGATTAGGAGTTTACTCTCAATCTCTGGATTATTGTGGGCTTTTTTTATGTAAAATAATTAAAAGAATATGAATACAATTAAAACTCAATATAAATTATGATAGAAGTTATAATCGGCGTTGTTTGTTTATTAATCGGTGCTGCTGCAGGGATGTTTTTCTCCAAAAGCTCATTGAATACCAAAGCAAAATTTATTATAGATGATGCACAGAAAAATGCCGAAAACCTTATAGAAAAAGCCAATGTACAGGCTGAATCCATAAAGAAAGAAAAGAACCTTCAGGCGAAAGAAAAATTTCTTGAACTGAAATCTCAGCACGATGCAGACATTCAGGCAAGAGAAAAGAAAATGCAGGAAGTTGAAAAAAGAATCAAGGATAAGGAGCACAAGCTGAATGATGAGCTTAGCAAAACAGGAAAACTTGAAAAAGATCTGGACAAGCAGATTGCTGATTATGCTAAAAAAACAGAAATCTTAGAAAGAAAACAGCAGGAACTGGATGTTGCAACCGCTAAAAAAGTTGAAATTTTAGAAAAAATTGCCAACTACACTGCGGAAGAAGCAAAAGCAGAATTGGTAGAAACCATGAAGGCGGAAGCGAAAACAAGAGCTCAGGCGCACGTTCAGAGCATCATGGAAGAAGCGCAGCTTAATGCAAAAAGCGAAGCGAGAAAAATCGTTATCCAGACCATTCAGAGAATCGGAACAGAACAGGCAATCGAAAATTCAGTTTCTGTATTCAATATCGAATCGGACGAAGTTAAAGGAAGAATCATTGGTAGAGAAGGTAGAAATATTCGTGCTTTGGAAGCCGTTACAGGAGTGGAAATTATTGTGGACGATACTCCGGAAGCAATTCTTCTTTCATGCTTCGATCCGGTAAGAAGAGAAATCGCAAGATTATCCCTTCACAGATTGGTAACAGACGGAAGAATTCACCCGGCAAGAATCGAAGAAGTTGTTGAAAAAACAAGAAAGCAAATCGAGGAGGAAATTATTGAAGTAGGAAAAAGAACGATTATCGATTTAGGAATCCACGGATTACACCCTGAATTAATTAAAATCGTTGGTAGAATGAAATACCGTTCTTCTTACGGACAAAACCTGTTACAGCACTCAAGAGAAGTGGCGAATATCGCGGCGACAATGGCGGCTGAATTAGGCTTAAATGTAAAATTAGCAAAAAGAGCAGGTCTGTTACACGATATCGGTAAAGTTCCGGAGCAGGAATCTGAACTTCCTCACGCTTTATTAGGTATGCAATGGGCGGAAAAATACGGTGAAAATGCAGAAGTTGTAAATGCCATCGGAGCACACCACGACGAAGTGGAAATGACTTCATTACTGTCTCCGATCATTCAGGTTGCTGATGCAATCTCAGGAGCAAGACCGGGAGCAAGAAGACAGGTTCTTGAATCATATATCCAAAGATTAAAAGACCTTGAATCTGCAGCATTAAGTTTCGATGGAGTTTCTTCGGCTTATGCCATTCAGGCAGGGAGAGAGTTAAGAGTAATGGTAGAAAGCGGAAAAGTAAATGATGAAGTAGCTTCTCAGTTATCGTACGACATCTCAGAAAAAATTCAAAACGAACTTACTTATCCGGGACAGGTAAAAGTAACAGTAATCAGAGAAACGAGAGCTGTGAATATTGCGAGATAAGAATCAGAAAAAGATAATTCATAAAAACCTTTCAAGAAATTGGAAGGTTTTTTATTTTTAGCAAAAAAAAATTAAACTATTTACAGAATAAACCGCAAAAGAGGCAAAAGATAATAATAAAGCAAATTTCCAAAATGATCAAAGTGCCCAAAAGAATAAAAATCAAAGATTTTTATAAACTATTGTGATCTTTTTCATTTATAATCAACACTTTGAATAAAAGTTTAGTTCATCTTTTGCTACTTTTGCGGTTAAATAAAAAGTTTAAACAGACTTAAAATTTAAAACTCCAAAATGCAAGAACTTTCCACATCTTCAAAACTGAAGTACATTTTTTCCATTCCTGTTATCATTTCTGCGTTAGGCTACTTTGTAGATATCTACGACTTACTTTTATTTGGGATCGTAAGAATTCCAAGTTTAAAAGCTTTAGGGCTGAATCCTGATGTCGACGGAACGTTTATTCTTAATGCACAGATGATTGGTTTACTGCTGGGCGGAATTTTCTGGGGAATTTTCGGAGACAAAAAAGGGAGACTTTCCGTTTTATTCGGTTCTATTTTAGTTTATTCTTTGGCGAATATTGCGTGTGGATTTTTACCGTACTTCCCCAAAGAACATTTGGTGTATCAATATGCGGGTTTAAGATTTATCGCAGGGATTGGACTAGCCGGAGAACTCGGAGCAGGAATTACCCTTGTTTCTGAAAGCCTGCCGAAGAATTTAAGAGCAATCGGAACGTCCGTTGTTGCTGGTTTCGGGTTAATGGGAGCCGTTGTAGCTCAGTTAACGGTAGAATTAGCAGGAGGATGGAATATTTCTTACATCATTGGAGGAATTCTCGGAATTTTACTTTTATTTCTCAGAATCAGCGTTTCCGAATCCGGAATTTATAAAACCATTGAACATCAGTCGGTTTCCAAAGGAAATTTCCTGTCGTTTTTCACCAATAAAGACCGTTTGATACGATATTTAAAATGCATAGCAATTGGATTGCCCACCTGGTTTTGTATCGGTATTCTGGCGGTTTTAGCCAATCAGTTTGCGCCTGAACTCGGAATTAAGGATCTTAATCCCGGAAAAGCAATAATGTGGGCTTATGTTGGGATTTCTGCCGGAGATTTGGCGAGCGGTTTTATCTCTCATTTTTTAAAATCCAGAAAAATGGCGATCTTTTATATGTTGGTTTTTACGA
This sequence comes from Chryseobacterium sp. C2(2020), assembly GCF_014218915.1. Taxonomy (NCBI): domain Bacteria; kingdom Pseudomonadati; phylum Bacteroidota; class Flavobacteriia; order Flavobacteriales; family Weeksellaceae; genus Chryseobacterium; species Chryseobacterium sp. C2(2020). The sequence continues at coordinate 192,305 of NZ_JACLCT010000001.1, read as the reverse complement.
TTGTCGGAGTTGCACTGATGCTTTTCGGAAATACCGATACCGAAACAAAATATTACATCTTCTGCGTATGGCTCGGATTGGGAACAGGATATTGGGCAATGTTCGTTACATTGGCTGCGGAACAGTTCGGAACCAATATCAGAAACACGGCAACCACCACCGTTCCGAACATGGTTCGAGGATTGGTTCCTGTAATGATTTTTGCATTTGATCTTTTCAAAAAAGATTTTTCGGTCATTATAAGCGCAGCAATTGTCGGACTCATTGTTTTCGGGCTGGCTTTTTATGCTTCATTAACGGTCTCCGAAACTCACGATAAAGATCTGGAATTTACAGAATAATTTCTGCTGTTTAAGAAATAATAATCTCAAATTTTCGTTATCAGTTTTAATAAGCTTAAGAGAATAAATAAATTATCAAAAATAATAGTAAATTATGCTTTGAATAATGAATATTTGTTTAACTTTGGCACGCAACTAAAACTAACGTTTAACATCAAAAATCACATTACAATGCAAAATTTTTTGAAAAAAGCAACAAAATTAAAAAAAGCCGATCTTAAAAACATTACTGGAGGCGTAAGCGGAACACCGGATCTTTCAAAATGCGGATGCAGTTGTTCAGGATCTGTAACAGGACCGTTTTATTGCGTTCAGTACATTGCTTGTCCACAGGTTTATACCTGCTACGAAGCTATATAAGAACTTATTTCAATTAGAAATAAACATTTCCACATTTAATACGCAAAAGCCTTTTGGGACCTTCCAAAAGGTTTTTGTAATTAATAGATGTCTTGTTATGAAGCAAAAAATATTTTGGAGCTTTATCTCGCTTTCCGCACTCGCTATTTTCATTATTTGGGCTGCGGCAGCGAAGCTGCCGCAGCCCAAATAATGAAAATGAGCTCAGACAATTGCTCCAATCGAGGCTAGGATTTCAGGATTTCTCATCAATATCAGTCAAAATTTAAAATATACAGCAGACTTCCGGTACTGATGAAAATCCACAGAAATACAGCCAAAGCAAGAGGTTTGAAACCGATGGTTCTCAGAGTTTGTAAAGAAAGGGTAGAACCGATAAAAAACAACGTTAAGTTTAATCCAGACTTCGCTAAAACAGTAATGGAAGAACTAAGTTCACCAACAAAAGGAAAATAAGTGTTCAGCAGAATGGTCAGTATAAAATAACCGATAAACCATGGAACTTTCACTTTAGAACCCTTGCTTTTAAAAATAAACATCGTAATCACAGAAACCGGAATAATCCATAATGCTCTGGCTAATTTTACCGTTGTGGCAATTTCCAGCGCTTCATTTCCATATTTTCCTGCGGCTCCTACTACAGAACTTGTATCATGAATTCCGATGGCACACCATAAACCGAACTGTTCCTGTGTGAGATTCAGCAAATGACCGATGGGCGGATAAATAAACAGAGCAACAGAATTCAATGTAAATACAATCGCAAGAGCCAGTGAAATCTGGTTCGTATTGGGTTTAATGATGGGAGAAATTGCTGCAATCGCACTTCCGCCACAGATGGCGGTTCCCGCAGAAATAAGATAAGACAAAGGTCTTTCAAGCTTAAGGAATTTTCCGGCAAAATATCCTAAAATCATCACAGTAAAAATGCTCATAACCGTTAAAATAAATCCGGATTTTCCGGCCTCCAAAGCTTCATCAAGTTTTAGCCCGAATCCCAAACCTACAATGGAAATCTGCAATAATAAATGAATATACTGATGCAGACTCTTTTCAAAAGGATTTCCGAGAAAAACCGCCAGTACAAATCCCAAAAGCAATGCAACAGGCGAAGAAACAATAGGAGTGAGGCATACAACTGCCAGTAATATGAAGATTATTTTCTTTGATCTTTCATTGGAGATAAAGCTTTTCATTGATAGGAATTTTAAATTGATGGTTCAAAATTCCGACAATTATCATTACAAAGTAAATCATATTTTGTTATTCTGTATAACATTAAGTTATAGTGTTTGTTCTAACTAATCTTGAATTTAACCGCAAAAGGTACAAAAGGCTGTAGTGGGATATTTAAAATATTTCAAAGTCTGCAAAGAAAAAAATCAAAGATTTTTTTTACTTATGTGTTCTTTTTTCATTAAGTATTATGATTGTCCGTAATTTGTCATAACTGGAAAAATCTTTGAGTTCTTTGCTGAGTGAAACGCCCTTGCGAACTTAAAAACAGTTAGTATAAAAAGAATCTTTGCGAGTTCTTTGCGTTAAAAAAACAGTATGATTAATAGCGGATAATCAATTTAAGTATTAAACTTAAATGACTAAAGTGTTAAAATCTTTTGCGGTAAAAAATTGTAAACAGTTTTATAATTGGAAGCCGTTTAAATCTGATGGGTAAATTTTAAAAACAGGCGGATCAATTCAGATTGTTCACCTTTTGGAAGAATAAAATGAAAATTTCGCTCGATACTGAAATTTTTAACATCAATAATTGTTAACTGATTGCTTTTCAATTCATTTAAAGCCGTGCTGATCGAAAGGAAAGCCAAAGCATCTGAATGCAAAAGATATTGTTTAATACTTTCGCTGCTTCCCAATTGCATTACAACATTCAGATTTTCAATAACAATCCCTTTTTCCTTCAATCTGTTTTGGATAAACTCCAGAGAACCGGAACCCTTTTCTCGTAGGATCAATTCCACATAATATAAATTTTTAAGATGGATCGTTTTATTAGCTAAAAAATGATTTGCTTTTGCAACCAGAACAATTTCATCCGCTTTAAACTTCTGATAATCAAAATAATTAGACTGAGATTCCCCTTCAATAATTCCGAGATCAATTTTCCCGTTTTTCAGCAGTTCGGAAATCATTTCTGTGTTGTACGTAGTCAGTTCAATTTTAATGTCTTTATAATAAGATTTGAATTTGGCTAAAATCTCCGGTAAAATATATTGGGCAACGGTTGTACTCGCTCCGATAATCAGTTTTCCCCGATGTTTCTGATTGATCTGATGGATTTCAAATTCCAAATCACGGTAAATATTTCTGATCTTTTCGGCATATTCAAACAAAATTTTTCCGCTTTGCGTCAGTTGAATAGAAGTTCCTTTTCTGTCAAATAGTTTAGTATTTAATTGATTTTCAATTTCTTTAATATGCTTTGTGACGGCAGGCTGCGAAATATTCAGTTCTTCCGAAGCTTTGGTAAAGCTTGATCTTGATGCTACGGTATGAAAAACTTTTAATCTGTAATCAAACATTGTGATTGTTGGCTTTTAGTTGACGGTTGATCGCTTAATTATAATAAAATTACAGCATTAATAGCTGACAAATATCAACTATAAACGACTCTACAAATCCGAGAAATTTTTATCCTCAAGATGCTCAAATCTGCTGTTTTTAGCTTCACCAATCTTTTGTTTTGTGTAAATACTGTTATTTCCTGAAAATAAATAAGATACAATGCATGCAATCGCAACATAGATTCCGCATTCTGCTCCAAAAAGTTCAATTCCCATAAGCATACACGCAAGCGGAGTATTGGTAGCGCCTGCAAAAACAGCCACAAATCCCATTCCGGCAAGTAAACCGAACGGAAGCGGAATAAATAATGACAATGCACTTCCCAATGTCGCTCCGATAAAGAAAAGGGGAGTGACTTCACCGCCTTTAAATCCTGCCGAAAGGGTAACAACAGTAAAAATCATTTTAAAGGCAAAATCATAAAGCGGAAGCTGTTTTTCGAAAGATTCTACAATGGTTGGAATTCCAAGACCGATGTATCTTGTGGTTCCCATTGCGAAAACGGCAACAGCAACAAGAATTCCGCCGACAACCGGACGAAACGGAGGATATTTTATATTAGATTTGAAGACAGAACCCGTAAAATGAATCATCCTGCTGAAAGCCGCAGCGCAGATTCCAAATAAAATTCCTGCCAAAACACTGTATAAAATCGGTAAAAATTCAAGTTTTGGAATAAGTTCGATATGATAGTGTGTATGTTTTGCTTTCCAGAGATTGGTAACAAGATCAGCCAGAACTGCAGAAGTAAACGCGGGAAAAATAGCATTGTAACGAATTCGTCCCATCAGGAAAACTTCAAGTCCGAAAACCGCTCCGGCTAAAGGAGTTCCGAAAACCGAACCAAAACCTGCCGCAATAGCTGAAATTAGTAAAATTTTTCTGTCGTTTTTATCAAGTTTCAGGATTTTCGTCAGTTGATCGGAAATTGCTCCCGCCATTTGAAGCGCCGTTCCTTCACGACCTGCAGAACCTCCAAAAAAATGGGTGACCATCGTTCCTAAATAAACAAAAGGTGCCATTTTTAAAGGAATAATTTCCTTCGGTTCCTGAATATTTTCCAGAAGCAAATTGTTTCCTGCTTCCACATCTTTTCCGAAATAATGATACAAAAGTCCCGTTAAAAATCCACCAACAGGTAAAAGAGCAATCAGCCAGAGATGATTTTCCCGGAAATCGGTTGCCCATTGCAGTGATGTTAAAAATCCAGCAGAAGCACTTCCTACCAAAATCCCGATAATACTACTGATAAAAAGCCATTTCAGAATATAAGGGAAAGCTGGGTATTTTCTAAAGAAAAAACCAGTGTGAAATTTTATTGTACGGTTTAAATTTCTTTGATGTTGAGACATATTTTTCCTGATCAATTACTGTTAATAATCTTTTAATCAGGCGTCATCAGCTTTTGGAAAGCGGTTGGGTAAGGAAGAACACCATTTCCTTGTGTACTGCAAAGATAAAAATTATAAATCATTTTTCAGAAGATATTTCTGCTTTTAAATCTTTGTTTACAGAACCGTTAAAAATTCTAAAGAAAAGGCTTCATTTCATCCTCAATCTGAGTTCTCAGTTCCATTAGACGAATCGCATACTTTTCTTGCTGTTTTTCCTCTTCTGTTTCCGGAATCCATTTCGGAACGGGAAGTTTTTTTCCGTTTTCGTCTACGGCAACAAATACAATGATACAGTGTGTTTTTTTATCAAAATTCGGTTGTTTCAGGTTTCTGGAAAATACATTGATGGAAATATGCATACTCGATGAACCTGTGTAAATAACCTGCGCTTCCACTTTTACAATTTCCCCGATTTTGATGGGTTCGTAGAAACGGATTCCGCCAACATATACTGTTACGGAGTAATTTCCGCTCCAAGTTGTTGCACAGGCATAACCAGCCTGATCAATCCATTTCATGACGCTCCCTCCATGTACATTTCCGCCATAGTTGACGTCTGAAGGTTCTGAAATAAACTGAAAAGTGATCGGTTTGTTGTCCATTCTTTTTAAAATTTGAATAAAGGTATTTATAATTTTTAAAATTTTGGATTAAATCTTACTTTTGAAGAATGAAAATGTTAAAATTTTCTCTTAACTATCAAAAAAAATCTCTCAATGAAAAAAGTATTTTACCTGAATACGTGTGGTACGTGTAAAAAAATAATGGCTGAGTTTGATCTTAAAGACTGGGAACTTCGGGAAATAAAAAAAACTCCTGTTACCAAAGAAGAGCTTGCAGAAATGTATGAAAAAACAAATTCTTATGAAGCACTGTTCAGTAAAAAGTCTACCCAGATCAAACAAAGGGATATAGATGTAAAATCTCTTTCGGAAGATGGTTTTAAAGATTTGCTGCTTGATCATTATTCTTTTTTGAAACGTCCCGTTTTCATTACCGATGATAACATTTTTGTTGGAAATGAAAAGAAGAATGTGGAAGCTTTGCGGGAGTTTTTTGGAGTAGAGTAGTAAGATATACTTAATGAAAAACCTTAATTTCCTGTAATTATAACGACTATTTTAAATATTTTTAAGGTTCAAACCTCACAGGTTTTTAAAACCTGTGAGGTTTTTTGGGCATGAAAAAGAGTAGACTTATGGATAAAAAGTTAAATTTTTCCGGTAATAACTACAGTTGTTTTAAATGCATTTATATTAATCGGAGCCGGTCATGGCTTAGGAATTCTGCTCATTTATGAAATCTTAAGTCCGCAATTTATTTTGTCGGACTCGGATGCTTTTAGCTTAGATCATTATGGTGGAAGATTAGTACCTGCAGCATTCTTTTCTCTCATTTTTCAGGTATTACTTTTAATTAGTTTAAAGATTAAAAGGCGGCAATTACAGAAAATCCTGATTAATACTTTTTGTATAATTTTGATGTTGATATTTTTTGTATTGGTTAAAGACTTTTCAAAGTCTAATGTCGACAACCTGTCTTTAATAAGCGGAATTCCATTTTTAATATCATCTCTGTTTCTATTATTGAAAGTTAATTTCTAATAAAGCTTCAAAATCTATAAGCAAATAGGCTCAAACCTAACAGGTTTTCAAAACCTGTTAGGTTTTTATAATAACCAAAAAGTTTTTGATGGAGGTTCCAAGCAATTTATATCATTTTAGAAATAAATTCCTTTTTTTCAGGCCATGATTGTTCGTTATTTGTAATTCAGAGTTTTGATGAAACGGAAGTTTGTCGGAAAGCTGTTCCGTAAATTTTTCAATTCCTTTACAGTATTCGTCTAGAAATTCATACTTTTTATCGACTGTAATTAATTCAATGCCGGACTGAGTTTCTCTATACAAAAAACGAATGGTGAAGGAATTAACTTCCAAAATGTCTGAATATTTAATGTATTGCTTCGGTTCTGATTCTTTTTTGAAATAAAAACCTTCTGCTGTATAACTGAAAATTCCGTCTTCTGAATAAAGTCTGTTCATCTCTTTTTCTGTTGATTCATAATCTGTTGGAAAATTTCCCGTCATTATTTTTGCAATGGTAAAACAGAGCGTTACAAAACAGCAGAAAATAATGAGATAAGAAATTCCTTCACTTTCAAAAACAGGATAGAAAATATAAACTGCAATAAGTATGATGATACAGAGGAATACCATTTTTTTCATCAGGAAAAATTTTTGTAATAGTACGAAAAAATGTATTGCAATATAATTATTTTAGCCCGGATAGAAACGGCATCCTTTAGTTTTTTGCCGGAGCGAAGCTCCGGCAAAAAACTAAAGATAGAGTGGATAGCCGGAAACAGCTCCAAAAAATAACCGCCTCACAAATTCTGCAAGGCGGTTTTTATGGTTGTTAAAAAAACAATCAATTATACAAAAGGAGCTTTCACCACTTTTGCAGGAATGTTTTTATTTCTTACCTGAATGAAAATTTCAGAACCTAATTTGAAGTGAGGTTTATCTACGTACGCAAGACCTAAACCTACTTTTTTCATCGGAGACTGCGTTCCCGAAGTTACTTTTCCGATAACGTTTCCTTCTGCGTCTACAACAGGGTAGTCGTGTCTTGGAACCCCTTTATCCGTTAATTCAAAACCTACTAATTTTCTGGTAACGCCTTCTTCTTTTTGCTTGGCAAATGTCTCTTTAGACACAAAATCTTTATCAAATTTTGTAATCCATCCCAAACCTGCCTCAATAGGAGAAGTGGTATCATCGATATCGTTTCCGTAAAGGCAGAATCCTTTTTCCAGTCTCAAAGTATCTCTTGCAGCCAGTCCGCAGGGAACAATTCCTTCTTCTGCACCTGCTTCAATAATTGCATCCCAAAGTTTTTCGGCAGATTCATTTTTAAAATAGATCTCAAAACCTCCGCTTCCGGTGTAGCCTGTATTGGAGATGATCACCTCATTTACTCCTGCAACGGAACCTAACGTAAAATGATAGTAAGGAATTTCTGAAAGGTTGGTTTCTGTTAATTTCTGAAGAATTTCAGTCGCTTTCGGTCCCTGAACTGCCAATAAAGACATTTCATCCGAAGCATTCGTCATTTGAGCTCCGAAAGTATTATATTTCGAGATATGATCCCAGTCTTTATCAATGTTTGAAGCATTTACAACTACGAAATATTTGTCGTCTTCCATTTTATAAACGATAAGATCGTCTACAATTCCTCCGTTTTCGTTAGGAAGACAAGAGTACTGTGCTTTTCCATTTTCCAGAGCGTCTACATTGTTGGTGGTTACATACTGCAAAAGCTCTTTGGAACCTGCTCCCTCAATGAAAAACTGTCCCATGTGAGACACATCAAACAAACCTGCCTTTTCTCTTACGGCAAAGTGTTCTTCAGTAACTCCGGAATATTGTACAGGCATTTCAAAACCTGCGAAAGGTACGATTTTAGCTCCCAAAGAAACGTGTTTGTCGTACAATGCTGTTTTCTTCATATTTAATTTTTATTTCTATTTCTTTATTTTAAAACTGTCGAAAGCCTCGTTAAAAAGCTTCATATAATTTCCGTTCCAGTACTTTTGTGTACAATTGATGGTCACCAGAAACAAATCTTTGTCTTTCTGAAAAACTCTGGTGATCCAGTGGAGTTTTTCGTGTTCATCATCATATTCGTAAAAATATTCTGTGTAGCCTTTTTTTCCGTTTTTGCTTTTTATTTTCTTCTCGTCATCCGAAGATTTATAAAGCGCAAGAATGAATTTTTTGGTTTCCGTTTTCGGAAGATTAAGATCGTGATATTCTGAAATCGTAATGGCTCCAATCTCATTGCCCGGAAAAATATTGATGATATCGCTGTCGTTGGTTACTTTCCAGCCTTCCGGAAGCGTGATGGAATAATTGTCGTTTTCGTACACTTTTGTTGGAACAGACTGTGCAGAAAATAAAGATGCGGTTACCAAAGAAATGATAAGAAAAAACTTTTTCATCAGTGCAGATTGTGTTTATATTCTTCGAGAATGATTTTAAACCATTCTGTAAAGTTATCAGGATTTTCAGAAATTTCTTGGTTGAGATTTTCGAGGGAAATGTAGCGTACTTCTTCCACTTCCTCTTTGTTTAAATAGAATTCACCTTCAAAAGTTCCTGTAAAAACATGATCAAGTTCGTGTTCCCAAAGTCCGTTTCCCACATCGGCTTTATAGATGAAATTAAATTTTTCTGAAAGTTCCACATCAATTCCCAACTCTTCTTTCACTCTTCTTTTGGCTCCTTCAAGATAGGTTTCCTCATTTCTCGGGTGTGAACAGACTGCATTGGTCCATTTCAGAGGAGAATGATATTTTCCGGAAGCCCTTTTCTGCAGAAGCATTTCGCCATTGCTGTTGAATAAAAAAACTGAAAAAGCGCGATGCAGTAAGCCGTTGATGTGCGCCTGCTGCTTTTCCATCAAGCCAAGAACTTTGTCTTCAGGATTTACTAAAACTACGAATTCTTCCATTCCTACAAATGTAAGTGTAATAAATGTATTTTGGAAATTTTTGGTGAAACATCATATTTTTTGATTTTTAACCTGATGTGTTTTCTTTATATTTAAGATTTTGAATGAAATACAAAGATTCAGATTTTATAAAAGAGAAAAATTTTAATTAAAATTGTAGTAAAAGCAAATTAATTATTGATATTATTCATTAAATAAATGTTTTTAACGTAAAAATTTAATATAAAGCAAGTTTAACAAGCCTTTTTGATGCAAAAAATGTAACTTTGCAGTTCAAATTTTTATGATGGAATTAGAGTACATAGAACACATTAGTCCGATTCTTAAGGACGGCGTAAAAAACTATTTAATTGATATTGACGGAACCATTACAGAAGACGTTCCGAACGAAGAGCCTGAAAGAATGGTTACCTGTGAGCCTTTTCCTGATGCTCTGGAAACCATCAACAAATGGTATGACGAAGGTCACCAGATTTGTTTTTTCACGTCAAGAACAGAAAACTTAAAGCAAATTACCATAGACTGGCTGGATAAGCACGGATTTAAATATCACAGTGTTTTATGCGGAAAACCAAGAGGCGGAAATTACCACTGGATCGACAATCATCTGGTACGAGCAACAAGATATAAAGGAAGATTTACAGACTTGGTTGAAAAACAGGTTACGATTGAAGTTTTCAAAGAAGACGAGTAAAAAAATAAGGAAAAAGATTAAACGATTAAATATTATGATAAATAGTTTTTAATTGTATTGATTTTCTCAAATATTAAATCTATAAAAGTTTTATGAAAGTTTTAGCAAACGACGGTTTGGATCAATCCGGTATTGATGCATTGAAAGAAAAAGGTTTTGAAGTAATTACAACAAAAGTTCCGCAGGAACAATTGGTAGATTACATTAATGAACACCAGATCCGTACAATTTTGGTACGGAGCGCAACACAGGTGAGAAAAGATATTATCGATAACTGTCCTTCCATCGAAATCATCGGAAGAGGTGGAGTAGGAATGGATAATATTGATGTGGATTATGCAAGAGAAAAAGGAATTCATGTGATCAATACTCCTTCTGCATCTTCAGAATCGGTTGCTGAGCTGGTTTTTGCACACCTGTTCTCAGGAGCAAGATTTTTACAGGATTCCAACAGAAAAATGCCTTTGGTGGGAGATACTGAGTTTGCCGGTCTTAAAAAAGCGTATGCAGCAGGAATTGAGCTGAAAGGTAAAACCATCGGAATTGTCGGAATGGGAAGAATAGGGCAGGAAGTTGCTAAAATCGCTTTAGGTCTTGGAATGAGAGTCATTGCCGCAGATAATAATGTAGGAAAAGCAAGTATTAAGGTTAAGTTTTACAACAATCAGTTCATTAATGTGGATATTGAAACAGAACCGCTTCAGGATGTTCTGAAACATTCAGATTTTATTACGCTTCACGTTCCGGCTCAGAAAGACGGTTATATGATCGGAAAAAATGAATTTGAAATGATGAAAGACGGAGTAGCCATTGTGAACTGTTCAAGAGGGGGAGTAATTGACGAAGCCGCTTTAATTGAAGCTTTGAATTCCGGAAAAGTGAAGTTTGCAGGTTTGGATGTATTCATTAACGAACCGACTCCTTCAAAAGAAATTTTAAATCATCCGAAAATCTCCATGACGCCGCATACAGGTGCATCTACACTGGAAGCGCAGGACAGAATCGGGCTTTCTTTGGCAGAGCAGATTTCAAGTATTTTACAGATTCAGTAATTTTTTTGATAAAATATAAAAACTCCGGCGCAACTTTGTTGCGCCGGAGTCTTGTTTTATAACGAATTTTTTTAATTCTTCTTTTTCAGCTCATCACGGATTTCCGCAAGCAATTGTTCTGTTGCAGTAGGTGCAGCAGGAGCCCCCGGAGCGGCAGCTTCTTCTTTCTTCATTTTGTTGATTGCTTTTACCATGACAAATACAACAAGTGCCAGTAAAAGGAAATTAATGGCAACGGTTATAAAATTACCATACGCAAAAATAGCGGCATCAGGCGCAATCTCTTTCGCTTTGGCTAGAGTAGCTCCAGCCGGAATATTTTCAGCTCCTTTTCCCATTGCAAAATAGATACTGCTGAAATCAGGTTTTCCTACAATGGCAGCAACAATTGGCATAATTAAATCATCGATAACGCTGGTTACAATTTTTCCGAAAGCTCCACCGATGATGACACCGACAGCAAGATCGAAAGCATTACCCTTAATCGCAAACTCTTTAAATTCTTTTACAAATCCCATAATTTATATTTTTTTAAGTATTATTTTCATAAAATATGGGTTTAAATTACAAAAAAAAATATAAATTTTGCCTTTTCATAACTAAATATTAATCAAATATGATAAAATGTGAAAGTTTCTTAATTAAGAGATCCACATAATTCTTTTCAGAGCATTTAAAAATTCTTTTTCGTAAATTGCTTTTAATACAAAATACAATATTAAATATGAAAATTTTTACAGCGGAACAGATTCGAAACGGGGATGAATATACGATAAAAAATGAGCCTGTCTCTTCTGGTCAGCTAATGGAAAGAGCAGCACAATCCTGCGTTGACTGGATTTTTGAGAATTGTAAAAATCATAGAAATTTTGCAGTCTTTTGTGGTAAAGGAAACAACGGAGGCGATGGTTTCGCCATTGCGAGAATGCTTCATCTCAAAGGTTTTGATGTAGATGTTTTTACCAATACCAAAGCAAAATTTTCTTCGGATGCAGGAAATAATTTCAGGGAACTAAAAGAATTTTCGGGTGTTTTCATCAGAGAATTTAAAGAAGCAAAAGAATATAGGTTTGATAACCGGACAGTTATTATCGATGCCCTTTTCGGAACCGGCTTATCAAAAAACATCGAAGGAGAATTTAAAGAACTGATCGATTTTCTGAACCTGAAAAGTAATCTTAAAATTTCTGTTGATATGCCTTCCGGACTTTTTGCAGATACTGTTTCTGCTGAAAATACCACTATTTTTAAGGCAGATTATACATTAAGTTTTCAGTTCTGGAAAAGAACTTTTCTTCATCCCGAATCCGGAAAATATGCGGGGAAAGTAAAAGTTCTGGATATTAATATAAGTGATGACTATATTGCAGAAACAAAAACAGAAGATTTTGTTATTAATGAAGATATAATCAAAGATATATTCAGACCGAGAAACGAGTTTTCTCACAAAGGGACTTACGGAAAAGTAATTATTGCAGGTGGAAGTTACGGAAAAATAGGTGCGGTGGTTCTTTCTGCAAAATCTGCCCTGAAATCAGGAGCCGGACTTACTTTTACACTGGCTCCAAAATGCGGATATGAAATTTTACAGACCTCGAATCCGGAAGCCATGTTTATCGAAGGCGGAAATGATTTCATAGATCATTTTGAAAAGGATGATAATGCAGTTTACGGAATTGGTCCCGGTTTAGGAACAAACGAAAAGACCGTAAAAAGTTTTCTTACCTTTTTAAAAAATCATTCTAAGCCTTTGATTTTGGATGCAGATGCATTGAATATCATTTCACAGGATCAGAAAAATCTAAGCATCATTCCGAAAAACTCGATCATAACACCTCATCCGAAAGAGTTTGAAAGATTATTCGGAACTACCGAAAATTCTTTTGAAAGAGTAAAACTGGCTAAAAGTAAAGCCAAAGAACTTGGAATTTATATTGTTTTGAAAGATCATCATACACAGGTCATCACGCCAGAAGGAGATGTTTTTTACAATATTACAGGAAACTCAGGACTGGCGAAAGGCGGAAGCGGAGATATCTTAACCGGAATTTTAACCTCCTTTTTAGCACAGCATTACTCAGAAAAAGAAGCTGCAATTTTAGGAGTCTGGTTTCACGGCAGAGCTGCAGAATTTGCTTCTGAAAAGCACTCTAAAGAATCTGTTCTTCCCACCAATATTATTGATGAATTCGGAACTGTTTTCAAAGAACTGAATGCAAAAGTGGAAAGAGCATTATAACAGTTACTATTGAATATTGATAAAATAAAGGCAAGTCTGGATTACAAACTTGCCTTTTTATATTAAATCTGTTTAAAGTTTTTATTTAACCTCAAAAGATGCAAAAGATGAACAAAACGTTTATTTAAAGTTGGTGATTATAAGTAATAAGATCACCACAGTTTTTAAAAATCTTTAATTTTTATTCTTTTGAGCACTTTGATTACTCTTGAAATCCTCTTTATCATTATCTTTTGCATCTTTTGCGGTTAATTCTGAAATTATTTAAAAGCTTATTCAGGTTTTTCGTTTTCAGCCTGAGTAATTTTGAACTTTTTAGAAACGATCATAATAATTACTCCTGCAATCATGAACGGAATAGATAAAACCTGACCGGTGTTTAATCCTCCAAACTGGATGAATTCGTCACCTTGCGGCTCTTTCAGGAATTCTACAAAGAATCTGATTGCCCAAAGAATAATAAAGAACAATCCGAATAACCATCCCTGCTGATATTTTTTGTTGGTTTTTCTGTACAGAATCCACAGTAAAACGAAAAGGCAAACATATCCGAAAGCTTCAAATAACTGCGAAGGATAGCGTGGAACAGTTACACCATATTCACTGCTCTGTTGTGGGAAAAGCAATGCAAAAGGAGAGTTGGGATCAACAGGTTTTCCGATGATTTCAGAGTTGAAAAAATTTCCCATTCTCACAAAAGCACCTCCCAAAGCAACCACAATTCCCAATCTGTCGTACACCCAGAAAGGATTTTTTCTGATGATTTTAAATGAATAATATAGAGTGGTGAAAATTAGCGCGATCGTTGCGCCGTGACTCGCCAGTCCTGAAAATCCGGTGAACTTCAAACCGTTTTTAGTACTGATTGGTAAAAATACACTCCAGAAATCTTCTTTGAAAAGTTCGGGCTGATAAAAAATAACGTGCCCCATTCTTGCTCCCAAAATGGTTCCCAATAAAGTCCATGTGAAAAGCGGTTCTAAATATTTCTGGTTTACATTATCGATTTTAAAGATTCTGTTCATTAAAATATATCCGAAACCGAATGCAAAAATGAACATCAGACTGTAAAAATGAAGTGTAACAGGTCCCAACTGAATTCCTTTTGTAGGATCCCAGATCTTAAAAGGAGTTTCCAGACTGATGTTGTCTGATTCTGTAAGAGGTTTTGCTGTTTTTACTGCATATTTAAAGCTTCCGAGATTTTCTTTGGTTGCCGCAACATCAATCACTTTAAAATCTTTGTCTAAAAGCTGATAATGAACAAGCTTGTATTTCGCCAGTGTCGCAATGCTGTAATTTACATAAACAGGCTCGAAATTAGACTCATTCAGAATAACAAGCACATTTTCTTTAATAGGTTTGTCTGCAAATTCATTCAGATCCTGAACTTCGGTGGTCGAATAAATTTTTACCGGAACATTGGTAGAGTTTACTTTTAAAGTTCCGTCGGACATTCCATCCGGATAATTCTGCGCAACAAGACACTGGGTAATGAACGCAAAAATGACGAGATACATTCTGAAAAAAATATTACTCATTGTTATTTTTTTAGTAGTTTGTTTATTTTAAATTTTACTTTTTTGGTGGTACGGGATCATATCCGCTTCCTCCCCACGGATGACATCTTGAAATTCTCTTTGCACCCATCCAGAATCCTTTAAAAATACCGTGAACCTGAAGCGCTTTCACCATGTAATGCGAACAGGTAGGCTCATAACGGCAGTTTTTGGGAAGCAGGGGCGAAATAAACCACTGGTAAAATCTGATGAGAATTACCAAAGGAAAAGTGATGATTTTATTGAATGTAAGTTTCAAAACAATGCAAAAATAGGGTAAAAAATTGAAAATTAGTTTAAATTTGTTAGAAGTTTCGGGACGGTAAAAGTCTGTTCGGTGGATAAAACGGTATGTTTATCGATTTGCAGTTTTTACTGTTTTTAAAATTAAGAAAAGAATAGATGATCTGTATAACAAAAGCAAAAAACCACCAAAGAAAGGTGGTTTTCGTTTGCTATTGTTTATTTCCTTTATAGGCAAATAAAGTTCTTTAATAAAACATATAACCTAAAAAAGAGGATGTCTCATTTTAAAACAGCTTCTATTCATAGTATTTAATTTCTCTTACCCATTTATAGAGGTCTTTTCCATTTATGTTTTTAATAATTTCCGTCCAGTTCTTTTGTTTATCGAATTTGTATTTGAAAATGATTTCAGTTGGTTTTAAGTCGTTTTTATCTTTTCCCCAAGTATCTAAGTAAAAAAGCTTTTCTATTCGATTATTTTTATATATAAAGTGAATTCTATTTGAAATATTTCCTTGGTAAAAGTGTGTTCTTGTTTTAAGGTTGCCATCATCATAATACTCGTAAGCCATTGCCGATGTACTTGCATAACCTCCATCTTTTATTTCCTCACGATATTTTCCGTTCTTTTCCGGTACAAAATAATGATACTTGTCATCCTGAATTTGTGTTTCTTTTTTAATTCTTCCTAATGAATCACGTTCGTATTTTGTGTACCCGCTTTGAAAAAGTTTTTTATTATAATGGTCAATTCTATAATTAAAGAACTTAGATTCTTTAATTTGGAAGTCGTCATCATAAAAATTAACCTGACACAGTTTTTTTCGGAAGATAGAATCATTCCCTTCTTGAAAAGAATTTTCTCCTACCTTCTTCCATACGAAATCGGTTACGGCAAAAACACTGTCGGTTTTCGATAAAGTATCAAATCTTGTGACTGTAAATGGAGCATTATATTCACGATTATTAAAATAGGTTTTCTCCGGTTCATTTTCCCATTTTGAACGATATTCTGTAAATTTTAATTTTTTACTTGAACCTTTATAAATATATTTTTTATTGGTTGTAGAGTATTTGTCAGTGGAATTTTCATTCATTAATCTTCCCAAACTATCGTATGTATATGTATAATCATCAACAATTTCCTCCGATTTATAATACCATGTTTCTTTTGTAATATTACGGTTTTTATCATAATAAGTTTCATTATTAATATATCTGCAAAAATCAGATTCAAACCAGGATCTCGACATACTTTTCCTTAAATTATCTGGTCTCATTATAGTAGCATGGCCATATTCATTATCACCTTTCATAAAAGTAAACGGACCGGAATCATTTAGAAAAACTACATATTCTTTTACATATTTTGGATTTCCTAAAACACTGTCTTTTATAACTTGAGACTGTAAAAGAGAAGATGTGAGAATTAAAAAATATAATAATTGTTGCATTATGATTTGTGTTTAGAAATAAAACCTCCGAAGAGGCTTTTATTATTGTTTTGTAAATATTAAATCTTTTGTCTCAGGTAGATAAATAGTAGTATCTAAAGTTGGAGGACATTTAGAGGCTGTTGTCACAATATCATTTGGTCTGTATTCCCAAGAGATTTGAGTAGCATTAACTTTCTTTAAATAAACATCACCCCATCCTACGTTACAATTAGTTCCACTATAAAAAAATATTACTGAATTTTGAGTAGATTTGATCTTCGTACTATGAAAATCAATATCAAGGTTGTTATTCTTAGTGTCCTGTAAAATTGTTCCAGTAGAATTTTTAACTATATACTTTATTACCAAGGCATCTCTATAGAATTGTTTGTTTGAACGTGCTTCTAATCTGTCATCTTCCTTTGTGATGTATAGTGTGATTTCCTTTCCCTCATAATTTGCTTTATAAATACCTATGTATGGTGAAAGTTCATTATTGGTATTTTTAACATGAGCATTATTGGGAATACTTGCCAATGCAGTATTTAGAGGAAGAGTTTGTGCAGAACATGATATAAAGCTAATAAATAAACTTAAAACTGTTAATGTTTTTCTGTATACTATTTTCATATTTTCATCATTGTGGAAAAGACTGTCATTGAGACAGTCTTTATCGTTATTGTTTTGTGAAGATTAAATCTTTTGTCTCAGGTAGATAAATTGTAGTATCTAAAGTTGGAGGGCATTTTGCAGCTGTTGTAATAATATCATCAGGTCTATATTCCCAAGATATTTGTGTAGCATTTATTTTTTTTAAATAAATATCTCCCCATCCAACATGACAATTTGTACCAGTATAAATAAACTGTAAAGCATTTTTTGCAGGTCTCACTTTGAAACTATAGAATTCAATGTCTGAGCTATTATTCTGAGTATCTTGTAAAATTACTCCTGAAGAATTTTTAACAATATATTTTACAATTAAAGCATCCATATAATAACTTTTTTGAGCACTATTTTCTAATTTATTTTCTTGCTTAGTAATAAACAGTGTGATTTCTTTACCATCAAAAGTACCTTTATAAGTGCCTATGTAAGGCGTTAATTCATTATTTGTGTCCTTTATATATGCTCCATTTGGAATACTCGCGAATGGAGTGTTTAGAGGAAGATTTTGTGCGGAACAAGATAATGTGCTAATCATTAAACATATCATTGAGGCTTTTAAATATACTGCTTTCATATTTATTATTATTCTAAAATTAATATTATGGACATGGTGTTACGGTAATTGCTCCAGAGCTGTCTTTTGTTACATTATATACTGCTCCGCTATTCTCAATACGCTGAAGGATTACTTTGTTGTCAAGCCCCATATTTGTCAAAGTATCTAAAAATAATTTTTCCAATCCTTTTTCATTTAAATCGCCTGAACTGTTACTATAAGATGTACCACTTATATATGGGTCACTTAAATCACTTGCTGTCTTTCGATAGTCATTTATAATTTGGGTCATTTGTGCAGGTGAATATACAAAATTTGCTAATTCCGCACCTGTTCCTGCAAAACGTATCACATAGTTTATATATTTTACCCCATCAGGACAACTGCTACAGGCTTCCGCAGCTATCATTCCCAAATAAGCATTTCCAACTCCGTCACTTATACTTTGAGCTGCTGCAAATCCAAACAATGCGTCTGTAATATCTGGAGGAGAAACCATATGGATACCCGTAGCTGTATGATTATGGTAACCTCCATAGCCATCAGTAACATTATTAAACACAACTTGATGTGCTGTACTAATATCTGCAGGAACTACTGTACCATCCTTTTTTTCTTTAAAGCCAATTTCACCTGTTTTAGGATTTGTTAATGTTTGTTTTGCCTGTGCTTTTACAGTGGTTATTCCTGCCTGTACATTGGGTCTGTTGAGCATACTTTTCGTTTTCTCGCAGGGGTTACTTAAATTCGGGATATTCGGAGAAGTAGGAACTCCTATTGGGCAAGGATTATATACTGCAACAGGATCAAGAGGATTTTGAAATACTTCGGTGATACAATTGTCATTTCCTGCATTGCCTCCTCCGGTTCCGTCATCAGATCCTGTATTTCCGGAACCTCCTTCATTTCCTCCGCCACCACCAGACGAACAAGACCAGTAGCCTATAGTATATACCTGTGGCTTAATCTCTGCTGTGCAGTTTACCCAGTCGCTTATATTGCTTTGGTTATGGATATGCTGGCTGCAATCTTGCCAGATGGTTTCTTGGACGTAAGAACATTCCTGTACTTTAGATAAGGTAATATTGGTACCTGCTTCTGTAATCGTTGTTTTTCCTTTAGTATCCACCGGTATCCCCTCCATAATATTCTGTTTTTCCTGTTGGGTAAAATTATAACGGAATAATAATCCTTTGTAAGTTCCATCGGGAAGTGGCGTTAATACCAGATTTTCAACAGGTGCGTCTATGGAAGCATTCTCCCTTACAATATTAAAAGTGTAGGTATGGTAATTCGGTCCGTTTTCGATGTAGATTACATCATTTGTATTAATGGTAACTCCGCTTCCGGCATTTACGGTTTTTCCCGATACATTGTATTGTGAAGATCTCAGCAAAGTCTGGGCTTCTGAGATTTCTGGCATAAGCTTCAGCCTGTGTTTACTTTCAGCCAGAGACATTCTTCTGGAGGTTAGCTGAAACTGGCTGCTGTTTTCAAAAATTTCTTTTTCAGGAAGCATATCATTCCTGCAGGAATACAGGAGACTCAGAAAGACTATCAGTACCGATAGCCTGAGAATAATTTTTCTTCTCATGATCATGTTGTTTTTTATGGGTTAAATATAATTCTTTTTATTATAAGATGCATTTTTTTGTTTTGGTTGCACAAGATATATTAAAAAAATCGATCTATATATGAACAGCAACAAAACTAAGGGGTTATTTCACTTCTGCCCACAACTAAAGTTTTAAAATCCACTACAAAAGTTTTAATTTTGAAATATAAAAAACAGTAAATTAGCTGAAAAATTATTAGAATATGTCTTTAGGAACCAAACTGAGAGCGCTGAGAACAGAAAGAAATTTATCGCAGACACAAGTCGCCATGGAGCTTGATATTTCGCAGACTGCATACTGCAAATGGGAAAGCGACCAGACCAAACCGGGAATTGACAATCTGCTGAAAATCTCTGAATTCTATGAAACGGATATTTATGATTTACTGAAAGACGAAGGATATACACAAATAAATAAGGAGAATAGTGTTAATGAAAATTCTAGTAATAATATGATTCAAAATCAGACCAATAATTATAATACTTCAGAAAAACTCATCGAGCAATATGAAGAGCGCATCAAAGAGCTTCAGGAAAGAAATCAGGAGTTGAAAGACCAAATTGAATTCTGGAAAAGTAAAGGAGAAAGCAAAACGTAGTCTTTTTTCCGAAAGTATACTGCGGCAGGCAGCCATGCTACGGAGCAATCCGAAAACCCGCTGCACCCTGCACGGAGCTTTCGGAAGCATCCGAAAACCTCCTGCACTGTGCAGGAAACTTTCGGGAACCCCCGAAAAAATAGATCTGCCCCCTCAGCAGATTTTACGATAAAGAACAATATTTTATCTTAATAGAAATAAATACAAATGAATTCTATTGACCTTCCAAAACTAAGGAATGCAGAATACCTGCAATATGCCAAAGATTTTACCGCTATTATTAACCTTAATAATCCTGCTGCCTTACAGATAGATACCAAGCTTTCTGTTTTTACATCCAAAATTGCAGAGCTGGAAGCACTCTTCAAAAAAGCACTCGCCAGTGAAACTACCGCAGAAATTATGCTGCTGGACGAGAGGAGGGATAACGCTATTATAGGAATAAACTATTTTCTGCAATCGCAGTCTTATCATTATGAAGCAGATAAAAAGCAGAAGGCCAGACTGCTTTTAGATAATATGGCTTTGTACGGAAGCGGTATTGCCAGACTCAATTATCAGGCAGAAACGGCTACTCTTAATAACATGATCCGGGATTGGGAAAATAAACCGGAGCTTACAGATGCTGTTGCATTCTTTTCCCTTTCAGCATGGGTAAATGAGCTGAAAACAGCTAATGAACTCTTCAATACAAAGTATCTTGCCCGTACACAGGAATACGGAGACGCCAGTCCTGAAACCATTAAAGGAAAAAGAGAAGAAACCAATGCTGCTTATTATACTTTAAGAGACAGGATCGATGCGCTTCATCTTTTGGTAGAAACTCCGCCATCGCCTTATATTACGGTCATTAATCAGCTCAATGCGCTTACGGATCAGTAAAATATACTTCTTGTGAACAGAAAAGAAACCGGAGCTGTACCGCAAAAAAATGAAAATCCTCCTTTACAATAATTTTAGCCCGTCTATACCGACGGGTTTTTTATTGAGAAAACATATCCTTATCTTTACGTTGTATTAAACTTTAAACTAATTTCAGAATTAACCACAAAACGCACAAAAGACAATGTTAAAGTGTTTTCTATTATAATGAAAGCGCTCAAAAGAATAAAAATCAAAGATTTTCAAAAACTATGGTGAACTTTTTCATTGATAATGACCCGCTTTAAATAAAAGTTTAGTCATTTTTTGTGACTTTTGCCGTTAAATAAAAAGTTTAAACAGACTTAATATTTACTAAAAGAAGTTGATATAAACAATACATTAAATTTTGAACCAAAATATCCCATTAGCTGAAAAATTAAGACCCAAAACACTGGATGATGTTCTCGGGCAGGAACATTTAACCGGAGAAAAAGGCACGATCCGGAAAATGCTGGAAAACAATTCCCTGAATTCTCTTATTTTCTGGGGACCTCCCGGAACCGGAAAAACCACTCTGGCGGAAATCATTTCTGAAAAATCGGGAAGGAAATTCTATAAACTTTCTGCGGTTTCTTCGGGAGTGAAAGATGTAAGAGATGTGATTGAAGATGCCAAAAAGCAGAATCTTTTTTCCGGAAAATCGCCGATTTTGTTTATTGATGAAATTCACCGTTTCAATAAATCTCAGCAGGATTCTCTTCTTCATGCTGTAGAAAAAGGCTGGATTGTTCTGATTGGTGCGACAACTGAAAACCCGAGCTTTGAAGTGGTTTCGGCTTTGCTTTCCAGAAGTCAGGTCTACGTTTTAAAAGCATTAACCTATGAAAAACTGGAAGAACTGATTGATACAGCTTCCGAAAAATTCAATCAGGATGAAAAAACATCGTTCAAAATCATTGAAAAAGAAGCTTTTATTCAATATTCCGGTGGTGATGCAAGAAAGCTGATTAATTCTGTAGAGTTGGTTTTAAATCAATATAAAAATTCCAAAAAATCAGAAATTAAAAATGAAGATGTGCTTGAAGTTTTGCAGGAAACGATGGCGCTTTACGATAAAAACGGAGAACAGCATTATGATATAATTTCGGCTTTCATTAAATCCATGCGCGGAAGCGATCCGAACGGTGCGGTGTATTGGCTGGCAAGAATGATTGCAGGAGGAGAAGACATTAAATTCATTGCAAGAAGAATGCTGATTCTGGCTTCCGAAGATATCGGTCTTGCCAATCCGAATGCATTGGTGATTGCCAACAACTGTTTTCAGGCGGTGAACGTGATCGGAAATCCTGAAGCACGAATTATCCTTAGTGAAACGGCGGTTTATCTTGCGGTATCGCCAAAGAGCAATTCAACGTACATGGCGATTAATGAAGCTTTGGCATTGGTTAAAAAAACGGGAAATCTTCCTGTTCCTTTACACTTAAGAAATGCACCCACAAAACTCATGAAAGATCTGGACTATGGGAAAGAATACAAGTATGCCCATTCGTATGAAGGCAACTTTGTAGATCAGAGTTTTCTGCCGGAAGAAATTAAAGAGGTAAAATTATATGAGCCGGGAAACAACGCGACTGAAAAGAAGATCTACGAAGAATTAAAGAAAAAATGGAACAATAAATACTGAAACTCTTCATTAACCACAAAAGTTCCAAAAGAAAAACATCATAAATAACCTCAGTTCGGGATAATAAATAAATTTAAAAAAATTGATTTATAGCATTGTATTAATTTATCGCAAAGAAAAACAAAAGATTTTTTTACTTATTGAAAGTTGGTAAGCTAAACAAAGGCACTTCGTTTATTTAGAAAACACAAAAATGGTATTACTTTGATAAGTTTTACGCCTTTGTATATCTTAAAAGTTGAATTCTTGATAATTGAATCTCTTTGTTTAACCTTGCGGTTAAGAAGACTTATCCCGAACTTAGGTTAAATAATAAGAATATTTAAAGTTCTCAAAAGAAAAGCTTTAAGCAATATTACTGAAAAAGGATGCTCAAATTGGGCATCCTTTTCTTTAAATATGATCTGAGAAATTACTTTTTAGAAGTCGTTACCGATACCATTTTCTTACCGTTGCTGGTAACAACCTGTGCATTGTTGATGATGTCTCCGTATACTATCGTTTTTGTATTGGTAAACTCGTATCCGTCAATAAGTACCGGTGTATCTGCAGGAAGCCCGAACTGCGCATTCAGTTCGTTTACAGGCATTCTGTCTAATACAGGCTGATTGCTTTTCAGCTTGTATTCTACCAATCCGTTATCTGCAATATAATCGAATTTTTTAAGGTTTTGCGGAAGTTCTGTTGAAGATTTGTAAGCTTTAGAGCTTTGTACAGAACTTTTATAATGAGTATTAAACATATCTACCGTTCCTACAATATCATTTGCCACTGCAAATTTTGTAGCTGTATTCTTCTGAGCAAACAGCGTAGCAGAAGATAATAATAAAAAAGAGTAGAGAATTTTTTTCATAATGTTTCTTGAATAAATGACTATTAAAAACTTGATAAATATAGGTATTTTTTACAAAATGTAAATAAAAATTCATAATATTTTAACGATTGTTTATCGATAAAAGTTTTTGTAAAACTATAAATTTTCAGTTTCCGGCTTATCTTCTTTCGTTTCCACCAGATTTTTAATTATTTTCTTAAGCCTTTGAAACAGAAATGAACTTAATAATAATATGACGCCCAGAATAATAAAAGCTATAATTCTGGATACATTATCCATTTCCCAGACATCATAAAGATACAGTTTCAGGATGGTAACGGCAACCAGTGCAAAACCGATTTTGTTGTATTCTGAAATATTATTCTTCAATCCTCTGTAAATAAAAATACAGGAAAGAACTGCCCAGATAATCGGAAGATAAAGAAGACCGAAGTGTTTTCTTAAAGCTTGGATGTCTGATATTTTTTCGGCATTCAGCAAAATATAAATGTTGTACAATTCGAAGCTTAATGTAGTGATAACAGCAAGAGAAATCATCCAGTAAGATAATTTTACAGTAAAGAAGTGAGATCGTGGCAACACTTTCACCATAATATAAATGAATGGAACCCAATAGAGAAGATAAAGTCCGTAAAAGCCAGACGATATTTTATGCAGCAAAAAATTGGAGACAATTCCCGGACCTGAAATTACTGTATCCAATATAATCAATATGCAGAAAAGATAAATAAGATTGGTTTCCGCAGGTTTCGGGATTTCCAGTTTTTTTCTGAACAGCAAAATGGTAAAAATATAGTACAGCGAAAAAATGATTCCGACACTGAAAATTACAATCCACGGTTGTGCAGAAAGATGATACATGATCTCCAGAAGGATTGCAAAATAGATAACACCGTAGCTTAATATTAAAAACAGATATTCAAAAAAATCATTGATTTTATCATCATGACCGGGATGTTTTCTCAGTAAAAATAAATTGAAAAATGTGGTAACCAACGTCACAGAACTTGTAAGAAATACAGGATTAAAAACGATATTCAGGCTTTTTGCATCGATATATTCTGTCCAGGTGATGATCTGTGCAATGATGACCAAAGGAAAGAGAACATTAAAACATTTTCTGAAAATTTCAAGGTTTGTTTTCTTCCATATATATAAAAGGAGTGTTGCTTCAATAGCCCAAACACTCGTTATAAGATGGGTTTTAAACTGCAATGCAACGGCTAAAGTTAAAAGACTTACCGTAACTGCGGCGAATACAGAATAATTTATTCCGAAATTCTTCTGAGAATATTCCCTGAACAGTAAAATGGAATTCACCAAAGCAAAAATCAGCGGAAAAATAATCACCGGTTCATAGCCAAGCTGATTAAAAATATAAGCGAGTCCGATGATGTTGGTAAAGTTAATTAAAATAAGCATCAGAATATCCGATGAAGACATAACTTCTTTCCTGAAGTAATTTTTTAAGGCAAAAAGATAGAAAATAAGATACCCTGAAATATAGAAATAGATGCTAGTAAATTGTGTGGTTTCAAAAGTCCAGTAGAAAAGATAAACATAAGTAAAGATAAAAGCGATCCATCCGATACTCTTCCAGTTTTTAAGAAAAGCAACGGCAAGCATTCCAAGATTAAGAACGGTAATGTAGGTAAACAGAAATAGATAGTTGCTGTGTCCGGAACTTACCATTAATGGAGCTAAAAATCCTCCGAATAAAGAGAAAATAATAAGAATCTCACTTTTATAATAATAGGAGAGTGCAATACTCATTAATGTAATCAGACAGGTTACGGAAAATGCAGTATTCTGGGAAAACAGATGATATTCGCGGAAAGCGATCGTTACCGTAAAGTACAGCACTGCAATTCCGCCTCCGGTAATAATGGAAGAAAATACAGAATAGCTTTTCCTCAAAAAATGACCAAGCGAAATGATGACAGCTCCTAAAAAGAATCCGATTCCCACTCTCAGCGTTTCTCCGATCCAGTTTTTATCAATCGCATATTTTACGAAATAGCCGATTCCTAAAACCAATGTAAAGATCCCGATAATCGTTAAAGCATTTTGTTTCAGAAATTCGAAAATGATATTCATCCAGTCCTTTCCTTCCTGTTCAGGAATAATATCCTGCTCTGCATGAAGTGTAGGTTCTGCATTCTGTACAGCCAAAGAAATTTTCTCGTGGTTTTCTTCTTTTACTTCCGGCTTTTCAGCATTTAATTTTGAACTCAGTTCCGAAACTCTTTCCTCCAGTCTGCTGATTTTGCTGTTCAGATGAGTAAAGATGATCAGAATACATAAAATGAGGAGAATAACGATCGAATAAATCATTTTTAGACTTTTGGTTATATCAAATATAACAATAAACTTAATACCATATAATTAATCCGCCATCAACAGATGATATGGCGGATTAATTCTAAAGTAATATTTGAACTATAAAAAAATTAATTGGATACTTTATAAATATAGAATGAACCAGTGCTTGAACCTAATAAACCTAAATCCAGCACAGAATTATTTGTAAGTCCGAAAGATATTTTATCTCCTGCCTGAAGAGGGTATAAAGAATTAATGCTTCCTTCAGAAATTGTTAAGCTCACCAATCCCAGATTGATCCCGCTGAATTCTCTAGTATCGATAATTGTTCCTGTTCCGGCTCTGTTTCTTAAAATCGCAATACTTGGTGGTGTGGTAAGAACTCCGGACTGAAGCCCTGTTCCGTATCTGAAAGTAAAGCCAATGGCATAGATTCCCGCAGATGGAGCAGTATAACTACCATCGGAATCTGAGAAAAGAGATGAGGTTCCCGTTGTTTTTTCTGCCACTAAAAAGTTAACCGGTCTGAAACCGTTAGGCAGGATTCCGATATTAATAAGAGTAATTCCTGAAGTTTTTTTCGCTGAATATACCGAAGTATTTATTCCCGAATTAATAACATACTCTGAAATAACCTGTGGGGAAACCTGTACGACCTGAGCGTCTCCACCGGTATTCTGATTGACAGCAAGAACCTGATAACCCGGAAGAGTGGGAGCAGCAGGTGTTTGTCTGATTTTCATTGTTCCGTTAACATCAAGACTAGCCTGAGGATTCGGAGTACCAATACCAACCCATCCACTTTGAGAAAAAGCTAAAGTTGACATCGTCGCTAAAAGTAAGCTGTAGATTTTAGTTTTCATGCTATAAAATTTAAATTAGTTAATGGTTTTAGTCTCAGTTAGTTATTTTCAATTTACATCAAATAGTATGCAATAAATATGTTAAATGTTATTTTTTTTCAACAATTGATGAAAAATTATTAAAAAAACGCATTTATAACCCTGTTGTATTGCTTTTTTTGAAGATAAATTTCAATTATATTACATTATGAAAAATATGAAAATCAATATTTTATGAACATAATTATAGTAAAGTTAGTTTTTTTTCTGCTTACAACCAAAAATAACTTATTAAATCTCTTTAATATGAAATATTTTAAAAAATTTACAAATATGTACTTATAAATTAACTCGTTAGAATATATTCTCTGTAATTTCCTAAGAAATCTACCTCTACATTCAGTGCTTTAAGCTCTTCCAAAGCGTTTTTGTAAAGTGCTGATTCCCAGATTCCGGATACATTGATGTAAAAAAAGTAATTTCCCAGACCTGTTTTCAGCGTTCTGGATTCTATCTTGCTGAGGTTCATCTTTCTCCATGCAAAAACAGACAACACCTGATGAAGACCTCCCGCATGATCTTCCGGAAGGGTAATCAGCAATCCGGATTTTTCTCCTAAAATTTCCAAATCTTTATTGTCATAAGTTTCCTGCTTTTTTGAAATAACAATAAATCTCGTATGGTTTTGTTCAAAATCCTGTATGTTCCGGTGGATAATTTTCAGACCGTATAAATTGGCTGCAAACTGATTCGCGACCGCGGCAAGATTTCTGTCCGGATGTTCAGAAACGTGTTTTGCAGCAGCAGCAGTGGAAGAAAACTCCTGTTTCGGGATTTCCTTACATGTTTTATCCAGAAAATGAAAACTCTGCGCTAAAGCCTGCGGATGAGAATATATTTTTTCAATATCTGCTTCATCACAGTTAGGATGAATCATCAGATGATGCGCAATAGGCATTACGGCTTCAGCCTGTATTTTTATATCCGGTGTTTTATAAAGATAATCCAGCGTCATGGAAACCGTTCCTTCGATGGAGTTTTCCAGCGGAACAACGGCTTTTTCAACCTCTCCGGCTTCTACCGCAGTAAAGCAGTCTAAAATATTGGTTTGTGGTAAAAGTTCTTCATTCGGGAAAAGCTGGGTGGCTGCAAGCTGTGTAAAACTTGCCTGCGGTCCCAAAAATGCAATCTTCATTATATCTCTGTTATTATTTATTTAAATATAGCGAAATTTATATAAGCCGCTCAATTTGTATTTTTAAAAGTTTAATCTTCTGTGTATGTGCTTTTGTTTGTGTTATTCCTTCCAGTTTTCCTCAATCAGTTTCATCAGATAATCCGGACACTTCACCACTTTGTTGGTTTTGGCATCCAAAAAGAATAGAGTAGTAGAAGCTTCTGTGATCTTTATATTTTCTTCGTTGAAGATTTCATATTCAAATTCAATTCTCACTCCCGGAATTTTTTTTACGTACGTATGAATTTCTAATTTTTCATCATAAAAAGCAGGTCGTAAATACTTAATTTTATACTCGGAAACAGGCAGCCAAATTCCTTGATTCTCAATCTCATTATAAGACATTCCTATGCTTCGGAAAAGCTCCACTCTTCCAACTTCCAGATACTCGGCGTAGTTGCCGTAATAAACGTATTTCATAGGGTCTGTTTCTCCGTAACGTACTCTTAATGAGTGTGTTGTGTGTATCATTTTAAGCTTCTTTATATACATACAAATATATTTTTAAATAATCAATATCCACAATATTTTTTTTTAAGATAAAAAAATTAGACCTTTGTCGTCCTTCCAAAAAGTACTAACAACTAAGAATTAATCAGGGCATCAATTATGGATGAAAATTTAATGATGATATGGCAGAAGTGCCTTCAGTTCATGCGCGATAATCTCAACGCAGCTGAAGATAATTCTGATCTGAAAAAACTTGAAAAATCTTTCGATTTACTATTCGATAAGGTTCAGCCGATCTCATTGGTTGAAAATAACCTTACGCTTATGGTACCGAGTGATTTTTACAAGGAATATATTGAGGATAATTACCTGTCCTTGCTTTCGGCTGCCCTGAAGAAAAACATAGGAAAAGGAGTGAAATTATGGTATTCTGTAATGGAAAACAAGCCTGCCGGTTTGGAAAGACCCGTTACCATGAATATGAAAGGTAAATCTGTACCTACTCCGAAAGTACAGGAAACTATGCCGCAAGGTTTTTCTGCCAATATCGTGAATCCATTTGTGGTTCCGGGAATCCGAAAAGTAAATATTGATTCCAACTTAAAATCTGACTTCTCTTTCGATAATTATGTAGAAGGAGAAAGCAATAAATTTGCAGCTACCGTTGCAAGATCTATCGCTAAAAGACCGGGTGCAACGGCATTCAACCCATTATTTTTATACGGTGGTTACGGTGTAGGTAAAACACACTTAGGACAGGCTGTAGGTCTGGAAGTAAAAAGCCAGTTTCCGGATAAAGTAGTATTATATCTTTCTTCCGAAAAATTCATTCAGCAGTTTATTTCGGCGGCAAAAGCACATAAGCAGACTGAATTTGCGAATTTTTATCAGATGGTTGATGTTTTAATCATTGATGATATTCAGTTCCTTTCCGGTAAATCTGCAACACAGGATAGTTTCTTCCACATTTTCGATCATTTGCATCAGAACGGAAAGCAGATTATCTTAACTTCAGATAAAGCTCCGGCAGATATTCTGGATATTCAGGACAGGATTGTTTCCCGATTCAAATGGGGACTTTCTGCAGAGATCAAATCTCCGGATATTTCAACAAGAAAGCAGATCATTATCGATAAATTAAGCAGAGACGGAATCGTTCTTCCGGATGATATGCTGGATTTCCTTGCTGCGGAAGCAAAAACAAACGTAAGAGAGCTTATCGGAATCATCAATTCGGTTATTGCTTACTCTACCATTTATAAGCAGGATCTGAGCTTAACTTTACTGAAGGATACCATTAATAAGATTGCATCCAACCAGAAAAAAGTCATCAACATTCCTTATATTCAGGAAGTGGTTTGCGATTATTTCGGAATCAAAAAAGAACAGCTTTTATCCAAAACAAGAAAAAGAGAAATTGCACTTCCAAGACAATTGGCGATGTATTTTTCTAAAGAGCTAACCAATGCCACTTTCACAAAGATCGGTGAGGAAATGGGCGGAAAAGACCATTCTACGGTAATGTACGCTTGTGATACCATCAAAGATGTTTCCAAGATCGACAAAGAAGTTAAAAAGTATGTGAAGGAATTGGGAGAAAGAATTAAACAGTAAGAAATAATTTAAATTAAATAAAGAAAATGGAGAATAATTTTATTCTTCATTTTTTATTTAGTTTTGTTACCTGAAACATTAAAAACTGAGACTGAGATGAAAATATTAATGGTATGTCTGGGAAACATTTGCAGAAGTCCTTTAGCAGAAGGAATTATGAAAGCAAAGGCTCCTGAATATTTTGTAATAGATTCTGCCGGAACCATTTCTATGCACGAAGGAAATCATCCCGACAAAAGAGCCATTAAAACCGCTTCAAACCACGGAATTGATATTTCGAAACAGAGATCCAGACCAATAACGTCTGCAGATTTTGAAACATTTGATAAAATCTACTGCATGGATGTGGATGTTTTGGCTGATGTGGTTTCTAAAGCTAAAAATGAAGAACAGCGAAAAAAAGTGTCTTTATTTCTTGAAGTTTTGGGCGATCATGAAAATGCTGAAGTTCCCGATCCTTATTGGGGAGATATGCAGGAATTTGAAGACGTCTATCATTTGCTGGATCGTGGCTGCGATGCTGTTTTAAATAAAATTTCAAAATAATTATGAAGAAATTTTTCGTCCTTTTTATTTTTTGCAGCAGTTTTGTTTTTGCCCAGACAAAAGATGAAATCGCCATCCGTACCATGATGGATGATTTTATGAACTGCATTAAAACCAGAGATGAGGCAAAGTTTGTATCGCTTTTTCAGGATCCGGTTCTCTGGACGGGAGTATATACAGATCGTACCTACAAAAAAGTGATAACAGAATATCCCGACGAAAAAATTTATTTTACAGATAATTACAAAGCCTTCATTAAAAGTTTTAAAGACAATAAATCTGAGGAAAAATTTGATAATGTGAAAATTATCGAAGACGGATCTATTGCTTCCGCTAATTTCGATTACAGTTTCTGGCATGACGGCAAAATGCTGAACTGGGGAAAAGAAATCTGGACTTTAATGAAAACCGACGGCAAATGGAAAATTACTTCCGTTTCTTTTTCCATGGATCTTACAAAATATTACCCACAACCTTCTTTAAAAGAAAGAACAAAAAAATAAAATCATGCTTTTTTTACTTCCTGCTTATCTTTCGGAAAACACCTCTATTACGCATTTTTCACCAGTGATTAAAGAGTATATCATGCAGACCGATTACTTCTTCGTGGAAAATGAAAAAACTGCCAGAAAAGTGGTTAAATTTTTCGCTCCCGAAAAAAAACAGTCGGAGCTGAAATTTTTTTTGCTGGATAAATACACAGAAAATGCAGATATTAAAGAAGCGCAGCAACTGATGTTAAAAGGTCAGGATTTCGGATTGCTTTCCGAAGCAGGACTTCCGTGCATTGCAGATCCTGGAAACCTCATGGTAAAATGGTGTCATGAGAAAAACATCCGTGTTATCCCGATTTCAGGACCTTCATCGATTATTTTAGCACTAATTTCCAGTGGCTTTAACGGTCAGGAATTCACCTTCAACGGCTATCTTCCGATTGATAAAAGTGAAAAGAAGAAGCAGATTCTTCAGCTAGAAAGTCTGGTTCAGAAGACAGGATATTCGCAGATTTTTATGGAAACGCCTTACAGAAACAACGCCCTTTTTGAAGATCTGACTAAGTTTTTATCACCAAACACAAAGCTTTGCATCGCCGCCAATATCAACGATGCTGAACAGGAATTTATTAAAACAAAAACCATAAAAGAGTGGCAGAAGCAAAAACCGGAACTCCATAAAATTCCGGCAGTGTTTGTTTTGGGAAAATAGAGAAGGTTTTTATAATCTTTCGCAGATTTTACTGATCATGCAGATTTTTTAGTATAAACTTGATCTGTTTAATTTGCAAAATCTGCGGGAGAGAAAATTATAACTTATTGACTACTCTTTTAATTCCATCTAAAATATTCGTAGTATTAAAATTAATTAATAATCCGAGTCTTTTATCTGAAAGTTTCAAATAAGTCTGCAATTGCTTATAATGAATTTCTTCAAGATTTTTTACAGATTTTAAGCTTAAAAGCGTTAAGTATTTGTAAACTTTGCGTTAAAATTTAGCACTAGAATTATGAAGGATAAGTAAAAAGCTTTTAATAAATATTTAAAATAATTGAAGATAATTTGTGAATTTCTATTTTTAGCCTGATCGCAAATGAAAAATTGAATTTATTTTATATTTTTAATGAATGAAAAAGAGTCTTTTAGCCATCATTTTTTTACCGTTTATGATGTTTGGTCAGGAAATTCCGAAACTTACCGATGAAATGGCGGTGAGATTATCTGAAAAGCCGCTTCACTGCATCAATCAGGAATATCCGAACAAAACAGCTCATATTATCAATAACGAAAAAGAAGTTTCTTTAAGTCCTAAAGATCTTCATCCCAGTTTTTATGGCTGCTTCGACTGGCACAGCTCTGTTCACGGACACTGGATGCTGCTTCGGCTGCTGAAAACAAAACCGGATCTTTCGGTGGCAAAAGACATTGAAAACATTCTCGACAATTCATTTACAAAAGAAAATTTACAGACAGAAGCCGATTATTTCACCAAATATCAGCTAACCGGAACTTTCGAAAGAACGTACGGATGGGCTTGGTTATTGAAATTAGACGAAGAACTGGCAACATGGAATCATCCCAAAGCAAAAGTATGGCATGAGAATCTAAAGCCTCTTACCGATAAAATTTTAGCTTCTTGGAAGACTTTTTTGCCTAAACAAACCTATCCTAACAGAACGGGAGTTCATCCCAATACCGCTTTTGCAATGGTTTTTGCACTCGATTGGGCAAGAGCGACCGGAGATAAAGATTTTGAAAATCAGCTCATTGAAAAGGCAAAGTATTTTTATCTGAACAATACCAAAACGCCTGCTTATCTTGAGCCGGACGGATCGGATTTCTTTTCGCCAAGTCTCGAAATTGCAGATCTGATGCGACGCTTTTTACCCCAAAAAGAATTTGTCCTGTGGTTAAATAATTTCTATGAAAAACGAAGTCTGGAAAATATTGAAAAAATTCCGGTGGTGAGTGATCTTTCAGATTATCAGACGGTTCATTTGGTTGGTTTATCTTTTTCGAAGGCGTGGTGCATGAAAGGAATTGCTAAATCACTTCCCGCAAATCATCCTTTAAAACAGAAATTTGAAAAAACAGCCAATGTATTTTTAAACAACGGATTGCCATTGCTTTTTCAGGGGAATTACGGGGGAGATCATTGGTTGGCAAGTTTTGCCGTTTATGCTCTTGAAGATTAATAAGGTTAGAAGTTTGATGCCGTAAGAGGGAAGCTTCATATGCGCGACTTCAACGGTTGAAATAATTCTTGCTGGAAACACAATACAGTAAGAGGGAAGTTGTATAGCCTGAAAACCAACTTCCATCTTCAATCATTCGTTCCAGTTATCAATCATCAATCATCAATCATCAATCATCAATCATTACAATTAATATCTGATTCCCAGTTTTTTAAGAATAAAACTCAACAGCCAGATCGGTCCTACCAAAAGGAACTGTAAATCTTTCAGGAATGAAGGTTTTTTGCCTTCAATCTTGTGTCCTACAAACTGAAAAATCCACGTTATTACAAAAACAGCGAGATAAACCATCCACGATTTTTCTTCAAAACGGATATTGATTCCATAAGCGAAACTTTCCATTAAAATCATCACGAAAAACATAATCAGACCGATTAAAAAAGAAAGTCTGGTGTAAAAAATAGTCACTAAAGCGATGGCTGCAAAGCTTATATAGCTGATTTCGCCGATGTACCTGAAGCCAATTGATTTTGAAGGAATGATAGAAATAAAACCTAAAATTGTCCAGAAAATTAAAGGAACACAGATCCAGTGGATCAGCTTATTGGTCGAGTTTCTGTGGCTTTCGGCGTATTCTGCAAATAGTAAATCAATTTTTCTCATATCATTAATTTGGAAAACACTAAAATAATAAATTTTTGTGATCGCTCAAGAGATTGCTTACATTTGTACTATGTCTGTCTTAGAAAAATTCGGGGTTGAAATTTTTACGCAACATAATATTTTCGAGAGAATTTCTGTCGATAAACCGTTCCGTCCTGATAATCCGGCGTTTATCTTTGTGAAAACAGGAAGTATTAAGCTGAAACAGCATTTTCGAGATCTTGAGCTTTCCGCCAATATGTTTATGGTAACAGATCCTCAGACGGTGTATGAAATGATCTCCATCAGCGATGATTTCCAGTCGAGAATGGTTTCGTACAAGCGTGAATTTATCTCCGCTTTATCTTTGAAATTCAACAGATTAATTACATACCGTTATTTCAGGCAGCAGATGAACATCGGTGTTCCTTTCGAGCCGGATGAATTGGAAGTCGTCTGGAAAAGTGTTAATTTCCTGAAATATATTCTCGATTCTGAGACAGAAATGACCTACAAGAAAGAAATTGTTGAACATCTTTTTTCCGTTTTCTGTTATCAGATGGCGGGAATTATTTCCAAGGAAGACAGCAATTCCATGAGCCAGATGTCCAGACAGGAGGAAATTGTTTTTATTTTCCTGAATGATCTCACACAACATCATACCCATGAGCGAAGCGTGGAGTTCTATGCGCAGCGCCAGTCGATTACAACCAGACATCTTTCGGCGGTGGTGAAAGACATCACGGGAAAGTCGGCAAGCCAGATTATTTCACTGATTGTGATGAATGAAGCAAAAGTGCTACTGAACTCTTCAAATAAGCCGGTTTCGGAGATTTCCGGTATTCTCGGGTTTAGTGATCCCTATTCTTTTTCACACTTTTTTAAAAAACATCTGGGCGAAAGTCCTTCCCAGTACAGAAATCAGTTCGAAAACTAAAATCTTACATTTGAACATCTTTTTCCAATTCTTAAACATTTTTTTGAGTTTGTTGCTGCCGTACCTTTGTATCCGTAAAACAAGGTAAAATGGTTAAGAACATAAAAACAGCGCTATCACTCGTGATAGCCTTATTTCCTGCGCTGTTTTTTTCACAGGAAATAAAGCAGCTCACTGCAGACGAAGTTGCCGAACTCGCGGTGCAGAATCATCAGCAACTGAAAGTTTCGGCACAGAATATCGACATTGCCAGACAGAACACGGAAGTGGTAAAACTACAGAAACTGCCGAACATTACGGCTTCTACCAGTCAGTTCTACTTAGGCGATGCCGTTGCTATCGACAAAGATTTCTCAAATTCCACAAATGTTCCGATGCCGCACTACGGAAGTTCGTATGCGGTTCAGGCAACACAGCTTATTTTTAAAGGTGGATTGGTGAACAAGTCTATTGAAATGGCGGGACTTCGTGAGCAGCTTTCCAAACTGGATCTGGAAAAGAACAAACAAGACGTGAAACTTCTGGTCATTTCAAATTATCTGGATATTTATAAAATTTTAAATCAGGAAGCAGTTTTTCAGAACAATAAAAAACTGGCTCAGGAAAGACTGAAAAATATTCAGAAATTTTATCAGCAGGGAATGGTGACGAGAAATGAGGTCATTCGTGGTGAACTGGCAATCAAAAATTTAGATCAGGGTATTTTAACGTTAAAAAACAATAAAAAAATTCTGAATTATAATTTAAGCATTGCTTTAGGATTACCCACTGATACGGAAATTGTTCCTGTAGAAAGTTTGCAGAACAAAGAATCGGGAATCGGGATCGAGTATTATGTAAATCTCGCTCATGACAGCAATCCTTTGCTGAAATCTGCGAAAACAAATATTGATGTTGCCGACAAAAATATTGAAATTATTAAAACCGACAGAATGCCTACGATTTCAGGTTTCGGAGGATATTCTCTGCAAAGACCGATTACTACAAGAAATCCTGTTCTGGATATGTATTCCGGTGGTTGGCAAACGGGGATTTCATTAAGTTACAATATTGATAATCTTTTTAAAACCAAAAAAAAAGTGAAGCTGGGAGAGCTGCAGAAAACGCAGGCAAATGATGCGATGACTTTAACGCAGCAGAATATTGATATGGCTGTAAATGCGGCATATACCAAATATCAGGAATCGATTCAGCAGGCGGAAATTTTAAATGATGCTAAAAAATTAGCAGAAGAAAACTACAAAATTACCGAAGCTAAATATCTGAATCAGTTGGCGGTACAGGCGGAAATGATCGACGCGCAAAATCAGAAATTACAGTCGGAGCTTGATTATGCGAATGGAGAAATCAATGTGCTGTATCAGTATTACAATCTTTTAAAATCTACCGGAACACTTTAATATTTAAAATTTGAAAAACAAAATGGAAAACAAGGAACAAAATACAACTCAGGCTTCTGCCAATTCAGGAGCAGCAGCCAATAAAAAAGAACGAAAGAAAAACAGAATCAAAGCTGTCATTTCCAATATCGTGGTTTTTGCCGTGATTGGTTTTGGATTGTACTGGCTGATTGCGCAATATTTTCACATCGGTGATAAAACCTATACGGAAGCGGCTCAGGTTGAGGAATTTATCAACCCTATCAATACAAGAGTTTCAGCTTACATCAAAGAGATAAAATTCATTGAGCATCAAAAGGTTAAAAAAGGAGATACGCTTGTTGTATTGGATGACCGCGAAATTTTAACCCAGATCGGACAGGCGGAAGCAGCGTATCAGAATGCTTTGGCGCAAAGAGCGGCAACTAGTTCGTCTGTGAATACGGTTTCTAATAACGTGAATGTAATGGAATCTAATATTGCCGGAGCAAAAGCAAGACTCTGGAATGCAGAGCAGAATTTAAACCGTTACAAAAATCTTCTGGCTTCCGAGGCGGTGACGAGACAGCAGTACGATCAGGTAAAAACGGAGTATGATGCACAAAAAGCGGCGTATCAGACTTTAATCAACCAGAAACAGTCGGCGAATCTTTCTACTGTGGAAGTGAAAAGTAAATTCGGGATTATTGATGCGGAAATTAAACGAACAAAATCTGCGCTGGATATGGCGAAAATTAATCTTTCTTATACGGTAATTACCGCGCCTTATGATGGAGTGATGGGAAGAAGAACGATTTCTGAAGGACAGTTGATTCAGCCGGGACAACAGGTGGCAACGATTGTTTTGAACGGTCAGAAATGGGTGACTGCCAATTTTCTGGAAAGTCAGATGCCGAATGTAAAAACAGGAGAAAAAATGATGATGACAGCCGATGCGTTGGGCGGAAAACAATTTGAAGGAGTGGTTACAGCGATTTCTGCGGCTACAGGTTCAAGATATTCTAATATTCCGACGGATAATTCTACCGGAAACTTCATTAAAGTTCAGCAGAGAATTCCTGTAAGAATTGAGTTTACGCCTTCCAATAAAAAAGAAGACATCGAAAAGCTGAGCGCAGGAATGAATATGAATATTGTGATTAAAAAATAAGGAGAGTAGAAAGAAGGATGAGGAAAACCGAGGTTAATGTATTTTAAAATCATACATCTTCAGACTTTCAGCCTTCAAATCAAATTTTAAAATATGTACAACAAAGGATTATACCGAGATTGGGTACCGAAACCTGTCCAGCTTTTACTGATCGTGCTTTTACTGGCGATCGTAATGCCTTTGGGCGGTGTTTACACAGGAAACATCAGTTATATGGTGGGCGGAACCGGTGCGCTTTCGGAAAATTATATTTTTGCAAATTATGCTTCCACGATCGGAATGGGAGCGGCAATGCCGATTGTTTTGAGGCTGAAAATGCGGTTTAAGATCAGGGATAAAATTACGGTTGTTCTGGTTCTTTTGGGAATTTTAAATTACATTAATGCAACCACACTTCAGCCTTCTGTAATCATCGGAAGTTCTCTTCTGATCGGTTTCTTTAAAATGATTGTTGCGATCGAATTATTTTTACCTGTTATGGCAATGATCGGGAACCGTGGTGTTTTTTACGGTGTTTTTTATTCATTTATCCTGATTATGAACCAGATTGCGGGGTATTATGCCGTAGAAGTTTCGGTTTTGTATAACTGGCAGCAGTTTTTCGTGCTGATTTCGATTTTGTGTTTCGGACTTGCCATTTTACAGTGGATTTTTATGCACGATCAGTATTTTGCTTTAAAAGTCCCGCTTCATTATATTGACTGGCTGAGTATTCTGCTTTTTGTGGCAACGTTTATGTTTTCGGCGTATGTTTTTGCTTTCGGAAAGCAGCAGGATTGGCTGAATTCTAAAAATATTATTAATGCATCGATTGGCGCTTTTGTAAGTTTTGCGCTTCTGGTGATCAGACAGACGCATCTAAAGAGACCTTATTTATCTTTCAAGGTTTTTTCAAAAAGCAATGTTCTTCACGGATTGTTTATGCTTCTTTGTCTGGGAATGTTTATGGCAACGGCAACGTTACAGAATATTTTTGCCGTCGGAGTTTTGGGATACGACCAATTAACCAATGCGAAGCTGAATCTTATGATGATTCCCGGAATAGTAGCTGCCGGAATTGTGGCGATTATCTGGTTTAAAAGGGACAAACCTGTGAAAATGTATATTTTTTCCGGATTTGCAGCGATGTTGGGATATTCAGTTATTATGTATTTCTCGATGGTTTTGGAGTTTAATTATGACAACTGGTATCTTCCTTTATTCCTGAAAGGTTTTGGGATGACGGTACTTTTTATTTCCGTTTGGTATTACACGCTTGATAAGCTTGAACTTGATGATATGATGGCTGCCATCGGATTGGCTTTGGTCTGGAGAACTTTTCTTACGATCGGTTTCTTTTCGGCGGTATTTTCATGGTTTCAGTACCGTTTTCAGGTGGAAAGTTTAGGAAATCTGGCGGTTTATATGGATGGATTAACGGTGAGTTCACAAAGTGTGGCTGCCAATCTGAAAGGTATTCAGCTCAATGCCATTATTGCTGCCAATAAAAAGATTTTCGGATATATCGTTATTGCAGGTTTCGGAATTTTAGGATATATTCTTACGCATCATTTTGGAAGAGAGCGTTTTGTATCGACAAGATTTATAAAAGTGTTAAGCGGAAAATCTGTAATTGCCAGAAGAAGACTTTTGGAAAGAAAAAGATTATCCGAAGAAATAAAAGACGCAGCAGGTCCTGCGATGTAAAGAACCTTGTTTTTCATTTACTGAGTCAAAGCTCCATTTTAATTGTAAAGTGGGGCTTTGCGTTTTGAGAATGAAACTTGTTTAAACTAATTTCAGAATTAACCGCAAAAGGGACAAATGATAATGTTAAAGAGAATTTCCAGAATAATCAAAGTGCTCAAAAGAATAAAAATCAAAGATTTTTAAAAACTATTGTGACCTTTTTCATCAACTTGAAATAAAAAATTTAGTAGATCTTTTGCACCTTTTGCGGTTAAATAAAGTTTAAACAGACTTATGGTTTAAAAATTTAAAGTCAAAAATTTCGAATGTTAATTTTAGAATTAAAACTTGTGATAAACTAATTTCAGAATTAACCACAAAAGGGACAAAAGATAATGTTAAAGCGAATTTCCAGAATAATCAAAGTGCTCAAAAAAATAAAAATCAAAGATTTTTAAAAACTATTGTGACCCTTTTCATTTATAATGATCAACTTTAAATAAAAAATTTAGTAGATCTTTTGCACCTTTTGCGGTTAAATAAAAGTTTAAACAGACTTATGGTTAAGTGCGTTTTTCACAACAGATGTTCATTTAAAAATTTCAAAAACTTATCTTTGTACCATATATCAAACTATGAAAGATTTAATGGGGAAAGCCATTTGGGATTTTTATCACAACGAAAATCCTGAAGATCTGCAGACCGAAACTTCTATTTCCGAACTGGATGAACTTCCTGTAAAATATCTGTTCCGCGATTTTGACGGAATGAATGCAATCGAGCAAAAAGCTCTGCAACTTGCAAAAGGAAAAACATTAGACATTGGAGCAGGAGCGGGTTCTCATGCTTTATATCTTCAGAATGAAAAAAATCTGGATGTTACCGCATTGGATATTTCTCCGAAATCCATTGAAGTCTGCCAATTACGAGGTATAAAGAAAGCAGTTGCTGAAAATATGCTTCATTTTTCCGGAGAAACATTTGATACGATTCTTTTGCTGATGAACGGAACGGGAGTTTTCCAAAGTCTTCATGTGATTGATATTTATCTGAAAAAGCTTTATTCGCTTTTAAATCCGAACGGTCAGATTTTAATCGACAGTACAGATATTCTGTATATGTTTGATGAAGATGAGGACGGCGGTGTTTACATTCCTGCGGAAGGATATTACGGCGAACTGGATTATATTGTTCATTATAAAGGAGAATCTGAAGATCCTATAAAATGGCTGTATCTGGATTTCAATACCTTAAAAAATGCAGCAGAGAATAATGGTTTTAAAATAGAAAAAGTGTTGCAGGAAGAGGATTCTTATTTAGCTAAACTGACTAAAAAATAATTAGTTTTTGTCATTGTGAGGAGCAAGCGACGAAGCAATCTCAAACTTAAAAAAAATAACATTCAGACTTAACTTTTCTTAAAGCCTTAACAGAATCTTAATGGTTAAAATTTGTAACATTAAGATTTATTTATATCGTTAAGATTAATAAAAGATTGCTTCGTCGCTTTGCTCCTCGCAATGACAAATAAAAAATCCACATGATTTTTAGTTCATGTGGATTTATTTTTTTATCTCAATATCGGATTATCCAATCTCAATACCGTTTTCAACATTGCTGTCATCCGGCGTTACGAAAGATAATTTTCCGTCCGGTTTTGTGGTTAAAAGCAACATTCCCTGAGATTCAATTCCTCTGATTTTTCTTGGGGCAAGATTCAATAAAATCATAACCTGCTTTCCAACAACTTCTTCCGGCGTGAAGCTCTCTGCAATCCCGGAAACTACAGTTCTTACGTCCACTCCTGTATCAACAGTTAGTTTCAGTAATTTATCTGCTTTCTCAACTTTTTCAGCTTCTAAAATAGTGGCTGTTCTTAAGTCGATTTTCATAAAATCATCAAAAGTGATTTCTTCTTTCATAGGTTTTGCGTTAGGGTTTGTTTTTTTATTGTTTTGCTTGGTGTCTTCCAATTTCTGGATTTGAGCTTCGATAACATTATCTTCAATTTTTGAGAAAAGAAGAGATGCTTCGTTGATTTTATGACCTGTTTCAATTAAAACAGATTTAGTTTCAATAGTATTCCAATCAGATTTTTGAACATTAAACATATTCAACAATTTCTCAGAGCTGAAAGGCATAAACGGTTCACACAACTGTGCTAAAGCAACTGCAATCTGAGCTCCTACAAATAAAGAATGTGCTGCTTTTTCAGGGTTATCTTTTATTGTTTTCCATGGCTCTTCTGTCTGAAGATACTGGTTTCCGAAACGTGCCAAATTCATTAAAGCTGTTAAAGAATTTCTGAATTCATAGTTTTCTAAAAATCCTGAAATTTCTTTTGCTGATTTGTTAATTTCTTTTAGCTCAGGAGTGTTTACATCACCTTGAGGAACAACCCCATCATAATATTTATGAATTAACACAGCAACTCTGTTGATGAAATTTCCGAAAATTCCAACCAGTTCAGAATTATTTTTCGTCTGGAAATCCTTCCACGTAAAATTATTATCTTTTGTTTCAGGAGCGGATGAAAGCAAGGCATATCTTAATACATCCTGCTGTCCCGGAAAATCTTCTACATATTCGTGCGCCCAAACCGCCCAGTTTCTCGAGGTGGAAATTTTATCATTCTCAAGATTAAGGAATTCAAAAGCAGGAACATTTTTAGGCATGATATAATCTCCGTGAGCCTTCATCATCGCCGGGAAAATAATACAGTGGAATACAATATTATCCTTTCCAATAAAGTGAACCAGATCACTTTCCTCGCTTTGCCAGTAATCTTTCCAGTTTTTTCCGTTTTTCTCCGTCCATTCTTTCGTGAAAGAGATATATCCGATTGGCGCATCGAACCAAACGTACAATACCTTTCCTTCCGCATTCGGAAGAGGAACCGGAACACCCCAGTTCAGGTCTCGGGTCATGGCGCGAGGTTTTAACCCATCATTTAACCATGATTTTACCTGTCCGTAAACGTTGGGTTTCCAATCGTCTTTATGACCTTCAATAATCCATTCGTTCAGGAAATCTTCGTATTCATTTAATGGTAAATACCAGTTTTTTGTTTCTTTCAAAATAGGAACGTTTCCACTTAGCATGGATTTCGGATTAATCAATTCCGAAGGTGAAAGGGTAGTACCGCATTTTTCACACTGATCTCCGTAAGCATTCTCATTACCGCAGTTCGGGCAGGTTCCGACGATGTATCGGTCTGCCAAGAATTCTCCTGCCTGTTTGTCAAAATACTGTTCAGACATTTCTTCGGTGAATTTTCCTTTTTCATAAAGAACCTTAAAGAAATCCTGACTAGTCTCGTAGTGTTTCGGAGAGGTTGTTCTGGAATATTCATCAAAAGAAATCCCCAAATCTGAAAAAGATTTTTTAATGATTTCGTGGTATTTGTCTACAATATCCTGTGGTGTAACCCCTTCTTTTTTAGCTCTTATGGTAATGGGAATTCCGTGTTCATCGCTTCCGCAGATAAACGCTACATCTTTCCCCAATCTTCTCTGAAATCTCGCATATACATCCGCAGGAATATAAACACCTGCCAAATGCCCTATATGAACCGGTCCGTTTGCGTAAGGCAATGCCGCCGTAATCATCTTTCTGTTTGACATTTATAGTAAAGTTTTAGGGTGCAAAGATAAGGATTATCCTTGAAAATCTGATATTGTCAGTATTTTGAAGCTTTTCGGGCAATTTAAGGATGTCAAATATTACATTTAGTTAAACGAATGTTTAACTTTTTGTTAATTTTAAACCAGTGTTATGTATTGCATATTTTAATTTAACAGTTTGAAAAATAATAGTTTAACTTAAATGGATCGTTTAATATACATAAATTTATGTTAATTTTAAATAAATTTATCATAATTATAATTTTTTTATAAATTGCAACGCAAGCAGTAATGCTTATTTAACAAGAACGAAACTATATAAAAGAAATATTGTGAAAAACTTTACAACGGTATTAAAAATTGCACCTGCATTTTTATTAGCAAGTACAATGATTCATGCTCAAACAAAAGACTCTGCTACGAAAGAAAAAAAGATAGAAGAGGTTGTTTTGATTGGGTATGGTAAACAGAAGAAAACGGATCTTACAGGAGCAATTACTTCTGTTACAGCGAAAGATTTTAATGGAGGAGCCACTTCTCCGGGACAGCTTATTCAAGGTAAAACACCGGGTGTTCAAATTACAAGTAATAGTGGAGCTCCAGGTGCAGGAACGTCAATTCGTGTACGTGGTATTTCCTCATTAACAGGTAATAATACTCCTTTGATTGTTATTGATGGTGTACCTCAGGATTTTGTAGGAATAAGTGGAGCTTCTGATCCTCTATCCCTCATAAATCCAAATGATATTCAGAGCTTCGATATCTTAAAAGATGCATCTTCTACTGCAATTTATGGTAACAGAGCTTCGAATGGTGTTATTTTAATTACAACAAAGCAAGGTTCTGCAGGAAAATTAAAAATTAACTTCTCAACCCTAGCTTCTGTATCTGAAAAGATGGGGAATGTAGATGTTTTAGATGCGGATGCTTTTAGAAATTTTGTAAATACTTATGCACCTAACAGTTATAAATCTCGATTAGGGAGTGCTAATACAAACTGGCAGGATCAGATATACAGACAAGGATGGGGAACAGATAATAATCTTTCTCTTACAGGAGGAATTAAAGGATTGCCTTATCGTCTATCTGTCGGTTACAATGAACAGAATGGTATTGTAAGAACAAATTCATTTAGAAGAACATCATTAGGTATAAATTTAAATCCTAAATTTCTTGATAATCATTTAACGGTAAATGTAAATGCAAAAGGAACATTTACAGATAATCAATTTCCTGCCGGAGGAGTAATTGGTGATGCAACTTATTTTGACCCAACCCAGCCTGTTTATTCGGGCAATTCTAATTATGGGGGATATTATGAATGGTTATTAAATGGGGCTTTAAATGTGAACGGAACTCCAAATCCTTTAGCAAAGCTTGAAGCAACAAGAGATATATCGTCTGTTGTGAGAGGTTTAGGAAATATTCAGCTTGATTATAAGTTACATTTTCTACCAGATTTGCATTTTAATGTAAACGCGGGCTACGATTATAGTAAAAGTAATGGGTCAACTACAATAAACCCATTATATAAAGTAGGTTTTGCAAATAAAGGATCTTACAGAGAATATAGTCAGGAGAAAAAGAAC
This sequence comes from Chryseobacterium sp. C2(2020), assembly GCF_014218915.1. Lineage (NCBI taxonomy): Bacteria > Pseudomonadati > Bacteroidota > Flavobacteriia > Flavobacteriales > Weeksellaceae > Chryseobacterium > Chryseobacterium sp. C2(2020). The sequence goes on along the minus strand of NZ_JACLCT010000001.1, from coordinate 148,378 downwards.
AGTTTATTAGAAACTTTCCTAAGCTATACTAAAAATATTACTGCCATAGATACTAATGTGGATATTGTTGGTGGATATTCTTATCAGGATTTTAGAAATTATGTACCTTTTGCACCAACATTTACAGGGGTAAATCCTCCAACGGTGGGAAATAACTATGAAGACAGAAAAGTTCTGGTTTCTTTTTATGGTCGTGGAATTTTTACTATTGCTAATAAGTATATTATTTCGGCTTCTGTAAGAAGAGATGGTTCTTCAAGATTCTATAATGGATCAACAGATAATCTTTGGGGTGTTTTTCCAGGTGTTTCTGTAGCTTGGAAAATTAATGAAGAAGGTTTCTTAAAAAATATTTCTGCAATTTCTAATTTAAAGTTGAGAGCAGGATGGGGAAAAACGGGTAATCAGGAAATCACAGGTGGTACATATCCTGCATATGCCGCATATAATCCAAGCCAGAGTGGAGCCTCCTATCAATTTGGCAATCAATATTATTTCATGTATAGACCTAATATTTATAATCCCAATCTAAAATGGGAAACCACAACAACAAAAAGTTTAGGTTTAGATTTTGGGTTTGCAAAAAACAGAATATATGGTTCTTTTGATGTATATCAGAAAAAGACTGAAGATCTGATTTTGGATTCTCCTATCGCTGCAGGAGATTTAAGTAACCATAATATTCTGAATGTAGGAAATATGAAAACAAATGGTATTGAAGGTTCAATAACTTTTGTTCCGGTAAAAACTGAGAAAACAACTTGGGAATTTTCTTTTAATGCAACACATTATGATTCAAAAATTACAAAGCTGGTAAATGGTGCTGATGATAGTTTTAACTTACCTGTAGGAGGAATTACAGGAGGAGTAGGTAATACAATTCAAGCTCATGCAGTAGGTTATCAGCCATACTCTTTTTATGTGTATCAACAGGTTTATGACAATAATGGAAAACCTTTAGATGGTGTGTATGTAGATAGAAACGGAGATGGTGTTATTAACGCAAAAGATATGTATTATTACAAATCAACACAACCGGATGCTATTTTAGGGTTTAATACAAAATTAACACATAATAACTGGGATTTTGGGTTTAGCGCAAGAGCTGTTTTAGGAAATTATGTTTACAATAATGCTGCATCTAACAGTTCATTACAATCTGCTGCAACAAATGATTATTTACAAAATGTATACTCTACAACTCCTGATTATAAATTCTCTCTTCCAAGATATCTTTCGGATATTTTTATAGAGAATGCATCTTTCTTCCGATTGGATAATGTAAATGTCGGATATAATTTTAAAGACTTTATGTACAAAGGAAGTAATTTAAGAATATATGGAATGGCGCAAAATGTTTTTGTGATTACCAAATATTCTGGGGTAGATCCTGAGATTTTTGGAAATATTGATAATGGATATTATCAGATGCCAAAAGTGTATTCATTAGGTCTTAATTTTCAATTTTAATAAGTATGAAAAGAATAAAATTTAACAAAATAAATACAGCAGTAGTACTTTTTGGTCTACTTACTACAACTTCGTGTGTTAATGATCTTGAACAGTCTCCTATTACAGATGTAACCTCTGTAAGTGTCTTTAAGGATTTTGCAAATTACCCTAATGCCTTAGCAAAAGTGTATGGAGGCTTTGCAAATGGAGGTCAGGAATCAGGTGGAGGAAATGCCGATATCAATGGTATTGATGGGAATTTTTCTCAATACACCAGACAGCTTTTTACAATGCAAAACTTGCCAACAGATGAAGCTGTTATCGCATGGAATGATGGTACTTTGCAAACAATTCATAAGATGACTTGGGACTCTCAAAATGAATTTATCAGTGCTTTATACTATAGAATATATACTGAAATTGCATTTTGTAATGAATTTTTGAGAAATGTTACCGATGAAAAACTGGCTTCAAATAATATTACAGGAGCTAATCTTACGGAAGCAAAATATATGAGAGCTGAAGTACGTTATCTTAGAGCATTATCTTATTATCATGCACTTGATCTATTTGGTAATGTTCCATTTGTAAAAGAAGATTACCTACCTGGATCAATAAGTCCGCCACCAAGAATTACGAGAGCAGAACTTTTCAATTTTGTAGAATCTGAATTAAAAGATGTAGAAGGTCAACTTAAAGATCCAAAAACAAATGCATACGCAAGAGCTGATAAAGCGGCTGCATGGTCTTTATTAGCCAGATTATATTTAAATTCTGGAGTTTATAATGGTTCAAATCATTATACAGATTGTATTACTTATTGTAATAAAGTTATTCAGGCTGGATATTCTTTAAAAACCAAATACGGAGATTTATTTTTAGCTGATAACGACAAAAATAATCCTGAAGTAATTTTGCCTATTGCATTTGACGGACAGAGAATTCAAACATATGGAGGAACTACTTATATGGTACATGCTGCAGTAGGAGGTAGTATGCCTGCTTCACAGTTTGGAATCAATGGCGGTTGGGGAGGTCTTAGAACTACAAAGGCTTTCGTAAATTTATTTGCCGGCAACAGTTCCGATCAAAGAGGTAATTTTTATACAAACGGTCAAAATCTGGAAATTAATGATCTGGGAACCTTTACAGACGGATATGGTTTTATTAAATATAAAAATGTAACCAGTAGTGGTGTTGCAGGATCTGATAATGCAGGTAACTTTGTAGATTCAGATATTGCAGTTTTTAGATTAGCAGATATCTATCTAATGTATGCGGAAGCAACATTAAGAGGTGGTTCTGGCGGAAATCTTACTACGGCAATTGGATATGTTAATGCACTTAGAACCAGAGCAGGAGCAAGCACTGTAGGATCTATCAATACAGATTATATACTTGATGAAAGAGGAAGAGAGCTTTCATGGGAATTTACCAGAAGAACAGATTTAATCAGATACGGTAAATTTACAACAGCTTCATATTTATGGCCTTGGAAAGGTGGGGTAAAAGATGGTAAAGCGGTAGAAGATTTTAGAAATCTTTATCCTATTCCGGCTAAAGATATTATTGCGAATCCAAATTTAATTCAGAATCCTGGATATTAACAAAAAACACTTTTTAAAAATGAGACATTTATTTAAAATATTCACACTGTTTGCAGTAGCATTTATTATTTCTTCTTGTGAAAAAGATGAAGATTTAGCTGTTGTAAACGATGGGACGGATCCAACAGTTTCTGCAAATAAAACTTCAGTTGTTTTAATCAATAATCAGTCTGCCAATGAGGCTGTTGCATTTAATTGGGTAAACTCAGATTTTGGGGTTCCTATTCAAATTACTAATCAATTGCAGTTTGCGCTTAAGGGAACTAATTTTGCAGCTCCAAAAATTGTTGAGCTTTCAGCAGGAGCTAAATCCTACAGTATGATTGGAAACGATCTTAACAATATAATTTTAGGATTAGGAGTAACTTCTGTCACAGCTACAGATATTGAGGTTAGGATAAAGTCAACGGCTGTTGGTAAAACTCACTATTCAAATGTAATTTCATTAAAAGTTACACCATTTATTAATGGTCCTATTTATACTTATACAGATCTATACTTAATAGGTGATGCTACAGCAGGAGCATGGGACAACGTGGCGACAAATGCAAAAATTTATCCGTTACTAAAATCATCAGACCCAAATATCTATACTTACACAGGCTATTTTGCACAGGGAGGATTTAAAATTATTAAAACTCCAGGAGCTTGGGATCCACAGTACGGAATGGGTTCGTCTGCAGGAGTATTAAGTACAAGTGGTGGTTCTGGAAATATTACTATTACTGGTTCAGGATATTATAAAGTTACTATCAATATTTCTTCTTTAACATATACCGTTACGGCTGTAACACCTTCAACAACTACATATACATCTATTTCTTTAATTGGTCCTGCAGCCGGAGGATGGTCTACAGATTTAGATTTAGAAAAGTCTACTTTTGATCCTCATGTATGGGTGAAGAAAAATGTAATGCTAAGTTCTGGAGAATTTAAATTCAGAGCTAATCATGATTGGGGAACAAACTGGGGATTATCTCAGCAGTACTTTGGAACAGCGTTATTGGGTGGAGGAAATATCCCTTTAGCAACAACATTTAATTATAATGTCTATTTTAATGATATGACAGGTGATTTCTCTGTAATTCCAGCGAACTAATTAAATCATGTTTCCAATAATAATTTTAAATTGAATTTTACATAGCAAAGTGTTGCTTTTCGGCAACACTTTCTTTATTTTTAAAGTCTATAAATAGTCATTATGAAGAAAATTACAGCAGGAGCAATCATGCTCTCTATGATGTTTGCGGGTGTTAATGCACAATCTTTAAAATCGCCGGATGGGAAATTCGAAATGGATTTCCAGTTGAAACAGGGCGTACCTTATTACAATCTTAAATATAACGGGAAAACGATCGTCGAAGATTCCAAATTGGGACTCAGATTATTTAAAGATACTTCAATAAAATTTGCCTCAGAAATTGCAAAACCGGAAGATGTAAAATTCGATCTCAACAACGGTTTTACCAAAGTGGATGAAAAACGTGATGCTAAAAACGAAACGTGGCAGCCGGTTTTAGGAGAAAAGAAAAACTATATCAATCATTACAATGAATTGGCGGTGACGCTTAATCAGACTTCCACAGACAGAAATATCGTGGTGAAATTCAGACTGTTTAATGATGGTTTAGGTTTCAGATATGAATTTCCTCAGCAGAAAAATCTCAACTATTTCGTAATCAGAGAAGAAGATTCTGAAATTGATTTTCCGACAGATATGAAATCCTGGTGGATTGTTGCAGATTATGATTCTCAGGAATACCAGTATCAGGAAACAAAACTTTCTGAAATCCCTGCAAGATGGCCGAAAGCTGCAGATGCAAACGCTTCTCAGACTTTAATTAAAAATGCGGTTCAGTCTCCGGTAATGTTGAAGCAGGAAGGAAAAGAACCATTGTACATCAACGTTGCGGAAGCTGCTGTTTTAGACTATCCTGCCTCTCATCTTGAAGTAGATGCCCAGAATTTTAAATTCAAAACACATCTTACAGCAGACCGACAGGGTGCGAAAGGTTACATTCAGACTCCTTCCGTAACTCCCTGGAGAACCATTATCGTTGCTCCGAAAGCGGAAGATGTGATGGATTCAAAAATGCTATTTAACCTTAACGAGCCAACAAAATATACCGATACTTCTTACATCCACCCAACAAAATACATGGGAGTATGGTGGGAAATGATCATCGGAAAATCTCAGTGGGCTTACGGACAGCCGGAATCTAATGTACGTCTTGGTGTAACAGATTTTTCTAAACTTACACCTAACGGAAAACACGGCGCCAACAATACAAAAGTGAAAGAATATATAGATTTCGCAGCAGAAAATGGTTTTCAGGGACTTTTAATTGAAGGCTGGAATGTTGGTTGGGAAGACTGGTTCGGTCACTCAAAAGAATTTGTTTTCGATTTCATCACTCCTTATCCTGACTTCGACATCAAGATGTTAAACGATTACGCACATTCCAAAGGCATCAAACTGATCATGCACCACGAAACTTCAGGTTCTGCAACGAACTACGAAAGATGGGCAGACAAAGCATATCAGTTAATGAACAAGTACGGTTATGATGCCGTGAAAACTGGGTACGTAGGAGACATGATTCCAAGAGGAGAACATCATTATTCTCAATGGACAATCAACCATTTTTACAGAATTGCTGAAAAAGCAAATGAATATAAGATTATGGTAAACTCCCATGAATCTGTTCGTCCGACAGGAGAAAGCAGAACATATCCAAACTATATCTCTGCGGAAGCAGCGCGTGGAACGGAATATGAAGCTTTCGGAGGAAACAATCCGGATCATCAGACCATTCTTCCGTTTACAAGATGGATGGGAGGTTCGATGGATTATACCCCGGGAATTTTCCAGACAAAACTGGATTACTATTTCCCTGGAGACAAGCGTTTCGTAAAAACAACTTTAGTAAAACAGTTAGCGCTTTATGTGGTAATGTATATGCCTCTTCAGATGGCGGCAGATTTGCCTGAAAATTACAAAAAGCATATGGACGCCTTCCAGTTTATCAAAGATGTTGCAGCAGACTGGGACGATACAAAAATTTTATCGGCAGAACCGGGAGATTACATCATCACGGCAAGAAAAGCAAAAGGAACTGAAAACTGGTTCGTGGGCGGAATTACCGATGAAAACAAACGTGATTACACTGTAGATTTTTCTTTCTTAGACAAAGGAAAAAAATATGAAGCTACGATTTACGAAGATGGAAAAGATGCGGATTACATCAACAATCCTCAAAGCTATAACATCTACAAAAAAGAAATCACAAGCAAATCTAAAATTAATTTTAAAATGGTACGAAGCGGAGGTTTTGCCATCTCTATCAAACCTGTAAAATAATTTTAATAAACTAAAAACCTTACAGATTTTCTGTAGGGTTTTTTAACACCTGTTCCTATGATAAAGAGAATTTTTACCCCCATTCAGATGCCATTTTGGTGGCAGGATCTGCTGTTTGCTGTTCCAAGAATAGTTTGCGGATATTTACTGACGAGCGACTTCGGTGCAGCAAAATTCGGTTTGCCGTGGTCTCCCGCAGACAATAATTTGAAATTTTTTGAAGTGGCTTTCTGGTTTCCGAATGATGTCGCAGAATATGGTGGTATTTTCGCCATGTTTCCTGCGTTTTTTGCTTGGATGGGAGCATTCAGTGAAGCAGTGGGCGGAATTTTTTTATTGTTAGGATTATTAACAAGACCTTTTGCAGTGCTTATTTTCATTACCATGTTTGTCGCTGCATTTTTTCAGCAGATGAATCAGGGAGTCTGGAATATGCTTCCTGCAATGGGAATGATGTGGGTGAGCTTATTTTATAGTATTTTAGGCTCCGGAAGATTTGGGTTAGATTATATAATTGCTAAAAAAATGATCCGATGAAAAAATTAGTATTTCTTATAACCTCCTGTTTTCTGATGTTCAGTTGTGTTCAGAAAGCCTATAAGCAGACTGTAATTTATACAATTGAGATTCCGGATTCTGAAGGAGTTACCTTTGTAGGAATCAGAGGGAATGACCAACCTTTGAATTGGGATCAGGATATGGAGCTTAAAAAAATTAATAATAAAGGTTTTTATCAGGTAAAAGTCACTTATCTTACAGGATATAAATTTACTGAAGTAAAATTTACCCGCAACGGAGAATATGAACTTCAGAATATGCCTAATCGGAGAATTGAGTTTAATCCTTCTGGAGTTACCCAATACAAAGCCGTTTTTAATCAGCCACTAAAATAAACACTAAAATCACTCATATTATATTAAAAAAATATGCATCATAAACTTTTTTACGTAACAACGCTTTGTGCATCGTCTTTATTTTTTTCACAGATTCAGAAAGTAGAACCTGCATTCTGGTGGAAAGGAATGAAAAATCCGGAACTTCAGATTCTGGTATACGGAAAAGATATTGCCAAAAACGAAATTGAACTTTCAGACGGAGTTCAGATCAAAGATGTCCAGAAAGTTGAAAATCCAAACTATATTTTCGTAACCGTTAATACCAATGAAATTAACGTTCCGAAATTTAACATCAACGTAAAAAGCGGAAAGAAAAAGTTAGGTTCTTACACGTATGAACTGAAGCAGAGAAATCCAAATTCAGCAAACAGAGAATCATACTCTTCCAAAGACGTGATGTACCTCATCATGCCTGATCGTTTCGCAAATGGCGATGAAAAAAACGACTCCAGCTCCAATTTAACCGAAAAAGCAAACCGAAATCTTCCTAACGGCAGACACGGAGGAGATCTGCGCGGAATCATCAACAATTTAGATTATATTCAGAACCTTGGAGCAACAGCAGTCTGGCTTACTCCCGTTAATGAGGACAACGAAAAAGTATATTCCTACCACGGATATGCACAGACCGATTTATACAAGATCGATGAACGTTACGGAACCAACGAAGAGTATAAAGAACTTTCCCAAAAACTGAATCAGAGAAAAATGAAACTCGTGATGGATTATGTAACCAATCATTGGGGAGTTTCGCACTGGATGATCAAAGATTTGCCTACAAAAGACTGGATTCACTGGTTCAGTGATGGAGAAAATGGTTTTAAACGTTCCAACTATAAAACAACCACTCAGTTTGATACAAACGCTTCTGAGGTAGATAAAAAATTAGCTTTAGACGGATGGTTTGATACGACAATGCCGGATATTAATCAGAAAAATCCATTGGTTTTAAAATATTTGACTCAGAATGCAATCTGGTGGATCGAGTATGCCGAATTGGGCGGTTTTCGGGTAGATACCTATCCTTACAATGACAAAGATGCCATGGCAAAATGGGCAAAAGCCATTACAGATGAATATCCTAATTTCAATATTGTAGGAGAAGCATGGCTGTATTCCAGCGCACATATCGCAGCATGGCAAAAAGATTCTAAAATAGGAGAGGCAGCAAATTATAATTCAAATCTTCCTTCCGTAATGGATTTTACATTATATTCTGATCTGCCGAAAGCCTTGAAAGAAAAAGACGGTTGGGATTCCGGAATGGTAAAATTATACAATGTGTTTACCAGCGATTTCCTGTATCCGAACATCAACAACCTTTTGGTGTTTTTTGAAAATCACGATACCGAAAGATTCAACGAAGTTTTCAACGGAAATCCTTCGGAATATAAACTGGCAATGACCTTAATATCAACAGTTCGCGGAATTCCACAGCTGTATTACGGTTCTGAAGTGGGAATGCGCGGCGACAAAAACAAAGGGGGCGATGCAGACATCAGAAGAGATTTTCCGGGCGGCTGGAAATCAGATAAGATCAATGCTTTCAATCCTTCGTCTCAGACTCCTGAACAAAAAGAATTTTACGATTTTACCCAGAAGTTGCTCAACTGGAGAAAAGGCAAAGAAGTCATTCATACAGGAAAAACAAAGAATTTTGTTCCGCAGAATAATGTTTTTGTGTATTTTAGATACAACGAAAAAGAAAGCGTAATGGTCATTTTAAATAATAATGATGCGGAACAAACGATAGACGTGAAGCATTTCGCAGAATCTCTGAACGGTTTTTCAAAAGGGAAAGACATCATTTCCGGCAAAGAATTTCCGGTAAAGGACAATTTTAAAATTCCTGCAAAATCATCAATGGTTATTGAATTGAATTAAAACACGGATAACCCAAATTTTTCACAAATTTCATACTAAAATCATTAGTGTCATTCGTGAAAAAATTAGTGTCGCTTGTGTTTAAAAATAAAATTATACATGAAAAAAACAACAATATTCTTTACATTCATCCTATTTGTATTGAGTTTTACATCCATTTCTGCTCAGTCAAAATTCGGTAAGGAAAAAACAGAAATCGGAACCATGCTCGACGGATTTAATGTCGCGGCAGCAAAAGCAGATTTTAACACTTACTTTAATTATTTTGCCGACGAATCTGTTTTTATCGGGACAGATGCTACAGAAGTCTGGGACAAAAAAGCCTTTATGGTTTGGGCTAAACCCTATTTCGATAAAAAGAAAACATGGAATTTTACTTCCCTGAAAAGAAATATTTACTTCAGCAAAGACGGAAAACTGGCTTGGTTTGATGAATTACTAGATACCCAGATGAAAATCTGCCGCGGTTCAGGAGTAGTGGAAAAAATCAACGGAATCTGGAAAGTAAAACAGTACGTACTCTCTGTAACCGTTCCAAATGAAGTTGTAGACAAAGTTGTCGCTGAAAAAGCACCAATCGAAGAGATGTTAATCCAAAAACTGAAGAAATAATGGCAGAAATGGTAGGAAAAGCAGATGCAGGAAAATTTGGAAAAGTAAAAAAGCCGAATTTATCCATGGCTCAGATCATCAATATGAGCATGGGATTCTTGGGAATCCAGATGGCTTTTGGTCTGCAAAACGGAAACGCAAGCCGGATTTTGGCAAATTTCGGAGCCGATGTACATGAATTATCATGGTTTTGGCTCGTAGCACCGGTAACAGGATTAATCGTTCAGCCAATTATTGGTCACATGGGAGACAATACATGGAGTCCGCTGGGAAGAAGAAAACCTTACTTTTTAATAGGAGCCGTTTTATGCGCCATCGGATTGGTAATGCTTCCCAATGCCGCTTCTGCAACACAAATGATGGCTGCAAACGTTTTACTGATGGCGGTTATTTTTCTGGCCATGATGGATGCTTCTATCAATGTGGCAATGGAACCTTTCCGTGCTTTGGTGGGAGATATGCTGCCAAAACATCAGGCGACGATTGGTTTTTCTGTTCAGACAATTTTGATAGGAATTGGAGCGGTGATCGGTTCAGATTTACCAAATTGGTTGAGAAATTTAGATATGTATAAAATTATATTAAATGGCTTTTTAAAACAGTATTTTTCTTTTGGTTTTCCTCAATGGATCATAGATTTACATTTAAGTGTTTCTGGTGTTGCACCAAAAGGATTTGTTGCAGATAATGTCATCTATTCTTTTTACATCGGAGCAGCCGTCCTTATAATATCAATTTTATATACAATTATTACCACCAAAGAATATTCTCCTGAAGAATTTGCTTCATTTGAAGGCGGAAAAGAAATCGCAGAAGAAAAATCCAAAATGTCGGATATTTTCAAAGATTTTACCAATGCACCCTCACAGATGAAAAAACTGGGAATTGTTCAGTTTTTCTCATGGTTTGCATTATTTACCATGTGGGTTTTTACAACGAGTGCTTTGGCGACGCATCATTTCGGGCTTTCCCCGGAAGATACCCATTCAGCGGAATTTAATAAAGCCGGAGATTTAACGGGAAGCCTGTTCGGAAGTTATAATTTCTACGCCATTTTCTTTGCGTTTGCATTAACACCGATTGCTAAATTTATCGGTAAAAAACAGACTCACGCGCTGGCTTTGGCAAGTGGAGGTTTCGGGCTGATTTCCATGTACTTTATAAAAGACATAAATTACCTCTGGATTTCCATGGTCGGATTAGGTTTTGCATGGGCAAGTATTCTGGCAATGCCTTATGCGATGCTTATTGACTCAATTCCACAAAAGAAAATGGGCGTTTACATGGGAATTTTCAACTTTTTTATTGTAATTCCTCAAATCATTAACGGAGTTTTTGGAGGACCAATTGTTAGCAGAATTTTCGGTAAAATGGCAATAGATTATATTGTAGTGGGCGGAATCTGTATGGTTTTAGGAGCCGTTCTCACTCTTATTTTCGTTAAATCTGAACAAGACACCCCAAAAGAAATTGAAAAAGAAATTCAGCAGGTGCATTTCTGATAAAAAGAGATATACTTTAGTTGATTTTCTAAAATTACCCAAGTGCGGAATAAAGATTGTAAAAAACTTGTTTAAACTAATTTCAGAATTAACCGCAAAAGGGACAAAAGATAATGTTAAAGCGAATTTTCAGAATAATCAAAGCGCTCAAAAGAATAAAAATCAAAGATTTTTAAAAAACTATGGTGAGCTTTCTCATTTATAATCACCAACTTTAAATAAAAAAAATTGTAGATCTTTTGTGACTTTTGTGGTTAAATAAATTAAAATATAAAAGCAATAGCTTAACTCATTCACGTTAAATTAAGAATAATCAAAATTTAAACACTTTTTATCCCGAATTCAGTTTAAAATATAACTCTAAATCTACCGGATCCGGTAGATTTTTTTATTGATGACGGTAAAAATCAGGAAAACTTTAAAAATATAATCCCGATACACTGTCTTTAGGCAAATTTTAGACGTCGTATTTTTATTCCGCTTTACACTTTAACAATCAGTTGGTTATGAATTATTATGTTTTGATGAATATCGTAAAAAAGATCGGTTTTTATGGATTTTTGATAATTTTAGGGTAGAATTTTTACGAAAAAGTAAATATGTCTCAAAATTAGTTTATACATTTGTATCGTTAAATACAAGCAAAATGAATAACTCAATTATTATTCTTGTCATTCTTGTCATTATCGGGTTTCGGTGATGGGCAATGGGTTGTGATAATTTTTGAAATTGAAATAATACAGACCATTCTCATCACGAGGATGGTTTTTTGTTTAAAAGATACACCAAAATAAAAATTAAAACGATATAGAATGTATTACAATGACGACAGTGTTCTCTTCTTTGATGGAGAATATGTGAAAGCAAAAGAAGCAAAGACCGATTTGTACGGTCAATCATTACACTACGGATATGCGGTTTTTGAAGGCATTAAATCCTACAAAACAGCCAATGGAACCAAAATTTTTAAAGCAGAAGAACATTATGACAGACTGAGAAAATCAGCAGAAGCAATGCATATGCCTTTCCATTATTCTACTGAGGAAATGGTAGAGGCTACTTATAAACTATTGGAAATTAATAATTTGAGCAATGCCTATATCCGTCCTTTAGTTATTTGTTCTCCCAATATGTCCCTTTCAAAAGGACAGAAAAGCTACCTTGTCATTGAAGTATGGAATTGGGATAATGGTTATCTGGCAAACAAACTGAGAATTATGACCTCTTCCTTTCAGCGTCCTAACCCGAAAGCATTTAAAATAGAGGCTAAAGTAAGCGGACATTACGTAAATTCTATTCTGGCAAGTCAGGAAGCGAAAGATAAAGGATTTGATGAGGCTCTCGTTCTGGATGAAAAAGGAAATGTAGCAGAAAGCTCCGGCGCAAATGTATTCTATGAAAAAGACGGAAAACTATATACTCCTCAAAAAGGAAACATCTTGCCCGGTATTACAAGAGCCACAGTTTTCGAAATATGTAATCAGTTAGGGATTTCGTATGAAGAAAAATTATTTACACCGCAGGAAATGCAGGGTGCAGATGCGGCATTTTTCTGTGGAACAGCAGCAGAAATTGTCGCTGTGGAGTCTTTGAATGATATTCCTTTCAGAATGAATTGGGAAGACAGTTTATCAGCTAAAATTCAGCAGGCTTACCGTCATTTGGTCGTAGAAGAAAATTATTCATACCTGAAATTAAACCTGCAAAATGTGTAATACAGAACTGAACAAATACTCCAAAACCCTTACAAAAGACCCGACGCAGCCCGCAACTCAGGCAATGTTTTACGGTATTGGTTTTCAGAAAGAAGACTTCGACAAAGCACAGATCGGAATTGCAAGCATGGGTTATGATGGCAATACCTGCAATATGCATCTTAACAGCCTCGCTGAAATCGTGAAAAAAGGAGTGAAAGAACAGGATTTGGTGGGTTTAATGTTTCATACCATAGGAATAAGCGACGGAATGACCAATGGTACAGACGGAATGCGCTATTCCCTTGTAAGCCGTGATATTATTGCAGACTCCATAGAAACTGTATGCGCAGGACAGTATTACGACGGGCTCATCACCGTTCCCGGATGCGACAAAAATATGCCCGGTTCCCTCATTGCTATGGCAAGACTGAACCGACCTTCCATAATGGTCTATGGCGGAAGTATTGCTCCCGGACATTACAAAGGTCAGGATCTGAATATTGTTTCGGCTTTTGAGGCTTTGGGAAATAAAATTGCCGGAAAAATTTCAGAAGAAGACTTTCAGGGAGTCATTCAAAATTCCTGTCCGAGTGCAGGAGCTTGTGGCGGAATGTACACCGCAAATACCATGGCTTCTGCTATTGAAGCTCTGGGAATGAGTCTTCCGTATTCTTCTTCCTATCCGGCGCTCAGTCGCGAGAAGAAAGAAGAATGTCAATTTGCGGGACATTACATCAGAATTCTTTTGGAAAAAGACATCAAACCTTCCGATATCATGACACCAAAAGCCTTTGAAAATGCTTTGAGACTGATTATGATTTTAGGCGGAAGCACCAATGCTGTACTGCATTTTATTGCCATTGCAAAATCAATAGGATACAATTTGACTTTGGATGATTTTCAGCGGATCAGCGATGAAACACCGTTTCTGGCAGACCTCAAACCCAGCGGAAAATATCTTATGGAAGACCTTCACAAAGTAGGGGGAGTGCCTGCTGTAATGAAATATCTGCTGGATCTGGGATTGCTACACGGCGACTGTCTTACTGTAACAGGCAAAACCATTGCAGAAAATCTCGAACATGTCACCTCCATTATTGAAAGAGATCAGCATATTATTCACGATATCAGAAATCCCATCAAAGAAACAGGACATATCAGAATATTATATGGAAATCTTGCTGAGAAAGGATCAGTAGCCAAAATCACAGGTAAAGAAGGAAACTATTTCAGGGGAACAGCCATTGTATTTGATGGCGAAAAAGAATTCATCAAAGGAATTGAAGACAAAAAAATCAAAGAAGGAAACGTTGTCGTTATCAAAAACGAAGGTCCGAAAGGCGCTCCCGGAATGCCCGAAATGCTGAAGCCAACTTCCGCTTTAATGGGTTCCGGCTTAGGAAAAAATGTAGCACTGATAACAGACGGAAGATTCTCCGGAGGAACCCACGGTTTTGTTGTAGGACACATCACACCGGAAGCATTTGAAGGAGGACTGATTGGTCTTATACAGGACGGAGACCTCATCGAACTCGATGCAGAGAAAAATACCATCAATGCATTGTTGTCGGATGAAGAAATTACAAAAAGAAAAGCCGGTTTTCATCAGCCTGAATACAAAGTGAAAAGCGGAGTTCTTTATAAATATGCCAAATCTGTGGCAGATGCATCGCAGGGCTGCGTAACCGACCTGTAATCACAATTAAAATTGAAACATGATGAATACACTTGAAATAAATGAACAGAAAGATACCCGAAGTGCGGAAGCCATCGAAATATCAGGTTCCAAAGCAGTTTTAGAAGCTTTATTGCAGGAAAATGTAGACACTGTTTTCGGATATCCCGGAGGAGCAATCATGCCTATTTATGATGCTTTATACGATTATTCCGAAAAACTGAAACACATTCTCGTTCGTCACGAACAAGGCGCAATCCATGCAGCGCAGGGATTTGCAAGAGTATCAGGAAAAACAGGCGTTGTCTTTGCAACAAGTGGTCCCGGAGCCACCAATCTGGTGACAGGACTTGCAGATGCCATGATCGACAGTAACCCTGTAGTTTGCATTACAGGGCAGGTTTATGCTTCCTTGTTGGGAACAGATGCATTTCAGGAAACCGATGTTATCAATATCACCACACCGGTTACCAAATGGAACTATCAGGTTACCGATGCCACAGAAATTCCTGAAGCCATTGCCAAAGCATTTTACATTGCAGGCACCGGTCGTCCCGGTCCTGTTTTAATTGATATTACCAAAAATGCACAACTTCAGTTATTCGATTATTTGGGCTATAAAAAATGCACTCACATCCGAAGTTATCGTCCCGAACCCGAGATAAGAAAAGAATATATTGAAAAAGCAGCACAGCTCATTAATCAGGCCAAAAAGCCATTTGTTCTTTTCGGACAGGGAGTAATTCTGGGGAAAGCGGAAGAAGAATTAAAATCTTTTATTGAGAAAATTAATCTTCCGGCAGCAGCTACCGTAATGGGACTGAGCGCGTTGCCTACCCATCATAAATTGCACGTAGGAATGTTGGGAATGCATGGAAATTATGCCCCCAACGTAATGACGAATGAATGCGATGTATTGATCGCTGTAGGAATGCGTTTTGATGACCGCGTTACCGGACGTCTCGATAAATATGCAAAACAGGCAAAAGTAATTCACCTTGATATTGATCCCGCAGAAATTGATAAAAATGTAAAAACAACAGTTCCTGTTTGGGGCGACTGTAAAAAAACGCTCCCTTTATTGACAGCACTTCTCAAAGAAAACGACCACTCAGAATGGGTAGAGAAATTCCGTGAACTGGAAAAAGAAGAAATAAAAGAAGTCATACATAATGAACTGAATCCCACTACAGATGCCATGACGATGGGAGAAGTTATCAGAGTATTAAACGAGCTTACCAACGGAGAAGCCATTATCACAACAGACGTCGGTCAGCATCAGATGGTTGCTTGTCGATACGCCCAGTATAACCATTCAAAATCTAGTGTGACTTCCGGAGGACTGGGAACAATGGGATTTGGTTTGCCGGCTGCTATCGGAGCATGGTATGGCGCTCCCGAAAAAACAGTCGTGGCAATCATCGGGGATGGCGGATTTCAGATGACACTTCAGGAATTGGGAACGATTATGCAGTTTGGGGCAAAAGTGAAAATTCTCATCCTCAATAACGAGTTTTTGGGAATGGTGAGACAATGGCAGCAATTATTCCACGACAGACGTTACTCATTCGTAAATATTACAAGCCCCGATTTTGTGGCAGTTGCCAAAGGATATTACATTGAAGGTGAAAAAATATCCGAAAGAAAAGATTTAAAAGCTGCCCTCGAAAAAATGCTCAGTCATGATGGAGCATACCTTCTGGAAGTGATGGTGGGAAAAGAAAACAATGTATTTCCGATGGTAGCGCAGGGAACCTCAGTTTCGGAGATCAGACTAAAATAAAAAAAAGAAAATGGAAAAACAGGAATTTACCATCACATTATACACCGAAAATTCAGTGGGATTAATCGGCAGAATATCGGGAATATTCTCACGGAGAAAAATCAATATTGAGAGTCTGAATACCTCACCTTCAGAAGTAGAAGGCATTCACAGATTCACCATCGTTATCCAGGAGAACGAAGAAGTAGTGAGGAAACTCTGCCGGCAATTGGAAAAACAGATCGATGTAATGAAAGCCTATTACAATACAGACGATGAAATTGTATGGCAGGAACAGGCACTTTACAAAGTACCCGCAGATGTGGTTACCGAAAAAGTATATGTAGAGCGGCTGCTTCGGCAGTATGGCGCATCAACCGTAGTCATCCGTCAGGATTATATCGTTTTTGAAACAGCAGGACATCGTGAAGAAATAGACAGATTAACCGAAGAACTTAACAAATACGGTCTTATAGAATTTGTTCGCGGTGCCAGAATCGCCATCATTAAAAACAGCGCGGGAATCCACCAAAAAGTACTTCAGTTTGAAAATCGTGAACCCTCTCCGCATATCGTAGAAAATGAATATCTCGATAAGCGGGATGATGTTTTTACCATGTAACAGATCAGTCAAAAACATTTAAATCCTGAATTGAATTTGAATACAATGTTTTATTGTTTCAAAACATTCTTTCATTGTCCGTTTATTAACCTAAAGCTTCGACAGGCTCAGCTTGACATAGTTAAAAATCAAGCGTTTAGTATTAGAGGTGTCACACTGAGCTTGTCGAAGTGCCTGTTATAAATAATTGATTTTTATATCAGTGCATAGTAATAGGTTGTTTAACGGATATTCAAAAAACATTCAAAACAAAACCTAAAATAAAAATATTAATCCTGAAAAGTAGTTACAGTAAACATTTTACTTAATACTTTTTACATTTTACCCAAAAATATGGCAAATTACTTCAATACCTTATCACTAAGAGAAAAATTGCATCAGCTTGGACAGGCAGAATTTATGGACAGTACAGAATTTTCCGATGGTGTAGCAGCTTTAAAAGGAAAAAAAATAGTAATCGTCGGATGTGGCGCTCAGGGACTTAATCAGGGGCTTAACTTAAGAGACAGCGGACTAGATGTTTCCTACGCCCTCAGAAAAGAAGCCATCGACGAAAAAAGAGACTCATGGAAAAATGCCACAGAAAACAGCTTTCACATAGGAACTTATCAGGAACTTATTCCCACGGCAGATTTAGTCATCAATTTAACCCCCGATAAACAGCATACTTCCGTAATCAACACCGTACAGCCACTCATGAAAGAAGGAGCTACATTGTCCTATTCCCACGGATTCAACATCGTAGAAGAAGGAATGCAGATCCGTAAAGACCTCACCGTAATCATGGTTGCCCCAAAATGTCCCGGTTCCGAAGTCCGTGCAGAATACCTTCGAGGTTTTGGAGTACCCACACTTATTGCCGTACATCCCGAAAATGATCCTCAGGGAAAAGGATGGGCAGAAGCAAAAGCCTATTGTGTGGCAACTGGCGGACATAAAGCAGGAGTATTAAAATCATCCTTTGTGGCAGAAGTAAAATCAGATTTAATGGGAGAACAGACCATTTTATGCGGACTTTTGCAGACTGGCTCCATTCTTTCCTTTGACAAAATGGTAGAAAAAGGTATTGATGCAGGTTATGCTTCCAAGCTCGTTCAATACGGCGTTGAGGTGATCACAGAAGCACTGAAACACGGCGGTGTGAGCGGAATGTTAGACCGACTTTCCAATCCTGCAAAAATCAAAGCATTTGAACTTTCCGAAGAATTGAAACACATCATGCGCCCGCTTTTCCAGAAACATCAGGATGATATCATCTCCGGAGAATTCTCCAAAACCATGATGCAGGACTGGGAAAACGGAGATGCCAACCTTTTGAAATGGCGTGCGGAAACCGGCGAAACAGCCTTTGAAAAAACTCCGGCGGGAGACGTTAAAATCTCCGAACAGGAATATTTCGATCATTATCTCCTCATGTCCGCATTCATAAGAGCAGGCGTAGAACTCGCTTTCGAAACCATGGTGGAAGCAGGAATAAAACCGGAATCTGCCTATTACGAATCCCTGCACGAAGCTCCCCTCATTGCCAATACCATCGCCAGAAAAAAACTATTCGAGATGAACCGCGTGATTTCCGATACCGCAGAATATGGCTGTTACCTCTTCGATCAGGCTTGTAAACCCCTTTTGGCAGACTTCATGAAAAAAGTAGATACAGACCTCGCAGGAAAAAACTTCAACGAAGGAAAAGACGCGTCCGTAGACAATGCGCAATTGGTTCACGTTAACGACACCCTCAGAAACCATCCGGTAGAAACGGTCGGCAGAAAACTTCGTCAGGCAATGACGGCAATGAAATCCATAAAAACCGTATAAAAATTTTTTGGGGCAGCTATTTCCGCCCTCCGTTCCCGCTTTTTTCTTTTCTCGAAAAAGAAAAAGAGCTCCACTCAGGTCGGGCTGCGAGACATTTCCGCTTTCAGGAAATAAAGACCATAAAAACCGGTAAAATAAATGAAGATAAATAAAACACGCACACTTCCCACACTCGAATCCGTCATACTGGCAAGAAAAAGAATCGAAAACGTGGTGAATTACACCCCTTTGCAATACAACGCCCGTTTGTCGGAAAAATTTGATGCGCATATTTACCTTAAAAGAGAAGACTTACAGCCGGTAAGATCCTACAAATTAAGAGGCGCTTATCATAAAATAAAAACCCTTTTCAACGAAGGCAGAACTTCAGAAGGAATAGTTTGTGCAAGTGCAGGAAATCATGCTCAGGGAGTTGCTTTTTCATGTAAGCAGCTCCAGATAAAGGGAACCATTTTCATGCCCGTAACCACACCAAAACAAAAGCTGGAACAGGTAGAAATGTTTGGCGGTCATTTTGTAGACATTAAACTCTTCGGAGACACCTTTGATGCATCCAAAAAAGCCGCTTTGGATTTTGCAGAAACTTCCGGCGCTGCCTTTATTCATCCTTTTGATGACGTTCAGATCATTGAAGGACAGGCAACAGTCGCACTCGAAATTTTAGAACAGAAAAAAGAAGCAACAGACTTTGTTTTTATTCCGATTGGTGGAGGAGGACTCGCCTCCGGAATTTCCACCGTATTTAAAGAACTTTCCGCAGAAACCCAACTTATAGGCGTAGAACCGAAAGGAGCGCCTTCCATGAAAACATCCATAGAAAACAAAATCAATACCGAGCTTACTGAAATTGATAGCTTTGTAGACGGAGCAGCCGTGAAAAAAGTAGGAGATTTAACATTTGAAATTTGCAGGAACACACTCTCAGATTGCATTTCCGTAGACGAGGGAAAAATTTGTGAAACCATTCTTAAGCTTTACAATAAAGACGCTATCGTACTGGAACCTGCCGGAGCATTATCAATCTCTGCATTGGAGCAGTATAAAACGCAGATTAGAGGAAAAAATGTAGTGTGCATAGTCAGCGGAAGCAATAACGATATTACCAGAATGGAGGAAATTAAAGAACGCGCTTTGCTCTACAACGGTCTTAAGCACTACTTTATGGTAAAATTTCCGCAGCGTCCCGGTGCTCTTAAAGATTTTGTCCTCAATGTATTGGGAACAAACGATGATATCACCCATTTTGAATACACCAAGAAAAACTCCAGAGAAACAGCTTTGGCAATTGTCGGAATCGAGCTTTCCGATCCATCAGACTTCGAAGGACTCAGACAGAGAATGCAGAGTCTGGATTATTTTGAATCGTATCTCAATGAAAACCCCGATGTTCTCAATATGCTTGTGTAATATCAAAAACAAACAATAAATCCGCTGAAAAGGCGGATTTTGTCGTTCTTATCTTACATCAACAGTTTAGCCGTTTATCTCCTGTATATTTGTATCATAAAATAAAAACATTATGAAAACAGTATATCATAAAGCAGACACAAGAGGTCACGCCAATCACGGATGGTTAAACTCTTATCACACATTCAGTTTTGCCAATTACCAGAATCCTGAAAGAACACACTTCGGAGTATTGAGAGTGTTAAATGACGATACCGTCACTCAGGGAATGGGTTTCGGAACGCACCCACACAGAGACATGGAAATTATTTCCATTCCGTTGGAAGGAGATCTGGAACATAAAGATTCTATGGGAACTACAGCAGTCATTAAAAAAGGAGAAATTCAGGTAATGAGTGCCGGAACCGGAGTAATGCACAGCGAATACAACAAAAATAAAGATCAGGCAGTAAAATTCTTACAGATCTGGGTATTCCCGAGAGAAGTCGGAGTAGAACCAAGATACGATCAGCAAAGCATTAAAGAAGGCGAAAAAATAAACGGCTTCCAGCAGATCTTATCTCCCGATAAAAATGACAACGGCGTTTGGATTCATCAGGATGCATGGTTCAATCTTGCCAATTTTACCAAAGGAAACGGCAAAAACTACACGCTGAACAAAAAAGGAAACGGAGTCTATGCTTTTGTACTGAAAGGAAGCGCAAAAATCGGAGACCGTATTTTAAATGAAAGAGACGGCTTAGGAATCTGGGATACTCAAAGTTTCAACATTGAAGCCGTAGAAGACACAGAAATATTATTAATGGAAGTTCCAATGGAATTACCTTCATATCTCAAATAAACCCTTAATTTTGCATCGCCCAATCGATATCATTAAAAAGTTAAATAGCAAAGATATGATTTCGGTCAGGGAACCACGAAGTGATTCAATATGAGTAGCCGTGGGTGAAACTCATGGTAAAAACGACAAAAGATCAACAAACCACGAAGTGGTTCAATATAAATAACAAGGGCTAAACCCATTAAGAAAACAAAAATTAGAACAATGAAAGTTTTAGCAATAGCAGGAAGCAATTCCGATACATCAATCAATAAAATGCTGGTAACTTACGCAGCTTCATTAATTCCAAACGCAGACGTGGAAATCGTAGACATGAACGCATTTGAAATGCCGATCTACAAACACCAGCGTGAAGTGGAAAGCGGAGTTCCGCAGGAAGCAAAAGACTTTGCCTCAAAAATCGACGGAGCAGATGTTTTACTGGTTTCTCTGGCAGAACATAACGGAACCTACTCTTCAGCATTCAAAAATGTATTCGACTGGACATCAAGAATCAAAGACAGAGCAGTCTGGAACGAGAAACCAATGCTGTTAATGGCAACAGCTCCGGGAGCAAGAGGCGGATTAGGCGTTTTGGAAGCTTCAGGAAAACGTTTTCCTCTTCATGGCGGAAATATTGTAGATACCTTCACACTGCCTTTCTTTAATGATAATTTTGATAAAGCGGCTCAGAAAATTTCTAACGAAGAGAAAGACAGCGAATTAAAAGAAAAAATTCAGAAAATTTCTGCCTTGGAATCTATTCTTGAAAAATAGATTTGAAAATTAATATAAAATTAATATCTTTGCAAAAAGGAAAAAAGATGAAAATTCAGACCACTTTTAAAGAATGTTTCTCCAAGAAAGGGAATATTGTGGACTCTGAAATTCTGAGATAAAACAACGGCCGATAATCTACCAAGATTGTCGGCTTTTTTGTTTTCTGAATTTGAATAAAAAGTAAAAATAAAATGTACCAATTCAGTAATGCAGAAATTTACCAATTCAAAACATTGTTACATTGCTAAACTGATACATTGTTAGATTATTAAAATATTATGAGCAACACGTACAAATCAGCAGGAGTAGACAAAGAAGAAGGATACAAAACCGTTGATAAGATCAAAAAAGCGGTGGGCGAAACGCACAATTCCAATGTACTCAATCATTTGGGGAGCTTTGGAGCGTTCTATGAGATCGGAGGATACAAAAATCCGGTTCTGGTTTCCGGAACAGACGGAGTAGGAACAAAGCTGAAAGTCGCATTAGACTCAAAAAAATATGATTCTATCGGGGTAGACTGCTTCGCAATGTGTGCCAATGATATTCTTTGTCACGGGGCAAAACCATTATTTTTCCTTGATTATCTGGCTTGTGGAAAATTAGACTCCGAAATTGCCGCTGAAATCGTTTTAGGAATGGTAGAAGCCTGCAAAGACAATAACTGTGCATTAATCGGCGGAGAAACCGCAGAAATGCCGGGAATGTACCAACCTGGAGATTACGATGTTGCAGGATTCTGCGTAGGAATCGTTGAAAAAGATCAGATTATTGATGGTTCAAAAATCAAAGCAGGAGACAAAATTATTGCGTTGCCAAGTTCAGGATTCCATTCAAACGGATTCTCTCTGGTAAGAAAAGTGTTCCCGGATTTCAACGAAGAATTCGAAGGAAAGCCTTTGTACGAAACGCTTTTGGTTCCAACAAGACTATATTACAAAGATATTCATAAAATTCTTGAAGAAGTAGAAGTTTCAGGGATCGCGCATATCACAGGAGGTGGTTTGTACGAAAATATTCCAAGAATTATTGGCGACGGACTTTGCGCATCGATTGATGCTTCAAAAATCCAGATTCCAACAGTTATGTTAGAACTGGAAAAAAGAGGAGGAGTTGCGCGTGAAGAAATGTTCGGAACATTCAACATGGGAGTCGGAATGATCGTTGTAGTGGATGCACAACACGCCGAAAAAGTATTGCACCTTTTAGACGATGCTTACGAAATCGGAGAAATTACAGAAGAAAGCGAAAAAATCAATTTGAAAATTTGAAAATTTACCAATTAGATAATGTATTCCATTTTCAAATTAACTAATTTTCAAATTGACTAATCATGAAGAATCTTGTCATACTCGTTTCAGGTTCAGGAACCAATCTTCAGAGAATCATCGATACCATTGATAATGGAGAAATCCGCAATACAAAAGTATCGTTAGTGATTGCCGACAGAGAATGTTACGGACTGGAAAGAGCAAAAAACCATAACATAGAAAATATTCTGATTCCGAGAGGGAAAAACTTCAGTAAAGAACTGGCTGAAAAAATTCCTCAAAATACAGACTTAATCGTTTTAGCAGGATTTTTATCCATTCTGAAACCCGAGTTCTGTGAAAAATGGAACGGAAAAATAATCAATATTCATCCGGCTTTGCTTCCGAAATTCGGAGGAAAAGGAATGTGGGGACATCATGTTCACAATGCCGTGATCGAAGCAAAAGAAAAAGAAAGCGGAGCAACCGTACACTTTGTAACTTCAGGAATCGATGAAGGAGAAGCCATCCTTCAGAAATCATTCGAAATTACAGAAGACGATACTCCCGAAAGCGTAGCGGAAAAAGTTCACCTAATAGAATATGAAATTTTCCCAATTGCGATAAACAAAGTATTAAATAATAATTAGACATTAATTATTAGCGATACAAAAAATTCCCCTCTTTTGGAGGGGTGGCAAAAATTCAAAGAATTTTTGACGGGGTGGTTAAAAAACTAACAACAATGAAAGGCTTGGACAAGCTCAGCCTGACAATGCAAAATCTAGCCACTTAGTTTGTCATTCTGTAGGAATCTAAGCTTAGTTGAGATGCTTTCAGCATGATAAACAGAACGGAAAAATAGTTAGTATTAGAGATGTAACGCTGAGCCAAGAGTTTATCCTGAGCTTGTCGAAGGAAATCATCTCTTTAATGAAAAACACATTTAGATTTTATTATTTCGAAAAACAAGAAAAATCTAAGTAAAAATAAAAAGACCGGAGGTGAAAGAACCGGTCTACAGTTTGAAATAGCTGTAAAAAGTAAAAAATCGAAAGTAAAATGAGCAAAAAAAGAGTTTTAATCAGTGTTTCTGACAAAAGCGGATTAACCGAATTCGCGCAGTTTTTGGAAGCCCAAAATTATGAATTGATTTCTACAGGAGGGACGTTCAAACATTTGAAAGACGCTGGTTTAAATCCGATTCAGATTGATGAGGTTACCAATTTTCCTGAGATGTTGGATGGAAGAGTGAAAACATTACACCCGAAAGTTCACGGTGGTTTGTTGGCGGTTCGTTCCAACGAAGAACACATGAATACTGTTCAGGAACACGGAATTGGACTGATTGACATGGTAATTGTAAATCTTTATCCTTTCTTCGAAAATGTAAACAAAAACATTTCTCTTCACGAAAAGGTAGAATTCATCGACATCGGAGGACCTTCAATGCTACGTTCTGCAGCGAAAAACTTCGATTCGGTTACGGTAATCACGGATGTTGAAGATTATGCAACCGTAAAAATCGAAATGGAACAAAACGGCGATACATATATCGAAACACGTAAAAAACTGGCAGGAAAAGTATTCAACCTTACTTCGGCTTATGATGCAGCGATTTCAAGAATGCTTTTAGAAGAAGAATATCCAACCTATCTTAATGCTTCTTACAAAAAAGTTTCTGACTTAAGATATGGAGAAAACCCGCATCAGACAGCAGCTTACTACGTTTCTACTTTCGAAAACGGAGCAATGAAAGATTTCGAACAGTTGGGAGGTAAAGAATTGTCTTTCAACAACCTTCGGGATATGGATCTTTGCTGGAAAGTAGTGACCGAGTTCAAAGAAGAAATGGCTTGTTGTGCAGTAAAACACTCTACACCTTGCGGAGTGGCGATCGGAACTTCAGCTCTGGAAACCTATCAGAAAACTTTCGAGTGCGATCCGGTTTCCATCTTTGGCGGAATTGTTGCTATGAACTACAAAATCGATGCAGCAACCGCAGAAGAATTAAATAAAACCTTCCTTGAAATTGTAATGGCTCCTGAATTTGATGAAGAAGCACTTGAAATTTTAAGAAAGAAAAAGAACTTAAGAATTATAAAAATTGTCAATCCGGTTTCAGACAAACAGACCTGGGTGAAAATCGACGGAGGAATTCTGGTTCAGGACAACGACAGCATCTTTTCGGATGACATCAAAGTTGTCACAGAAACTCAGCCCACAGAAGAGCAGAAAAAAGCATTATTATTCTCTCAGAGAGTGGTAAAATATGTAAAATCCAATGCGATTGTCGTTTCCAACGGAATTCAGGCTTTCGGAATCGGAGGAGGACAGGTAAACAGAATCTGGGCAACTCAACAGGCGATCGAAAGAGCCAAAGAAAAATTCTCCGGCGACTTAGTATTGGCTTCAGATGCGTTTTTCCCGTTCCGTGACGTAGTAGATTTCTGCGCTCAGGAAGGAATTACAGCAATCATCCAGC
Source organism: Chryseobacterium sp. C2(2020) (assembly GCF_014218915.1). Classification (NCBI taxonomy): domain Bacteria; kingdom Pseudomonadati; phylum Bacteroidota; class Flavobacteriia; order Flavobacteriales; family Weeksellaceae; genus Chryseobacterium; species Chryseobacterium sp. C2(2020). The sequence goes on along the minus strand of NZ_JACLCT010000001.1, from coordinate 122,751 downwards.
CGGGAGGAAGTGTAAAAGATCAGGACAGCATTGATGCCGCCAATGAACACAAAATCCCGATGATGTTTACCGGAATTAGACATTTTTTACATTAATAGTAAAGCAATTCGCCATTGGCTATTAGCGATTGGCTAAAATTATATTTTGAGATTGTATTTATAGCATCCAAAATTATATATTTGTAAATTATAGACTAGTTAATTAAATAAAGTATGAGAATATTAATCATAGGTGAAGGTGGAAGAGAATCTGCTTTGGCAGCAAAACTTCAGAATGACCCGAGAATTTCTAAAATGTTTTTTGCCAACGGAAACGCTACCACTGATGTTATTGGAAAAAATGTTCATTTATCAGAGATTAAAGAACTTAGAGATTTTGCCATCAAAGAAAAGGTAGACTTAACGATTGTTGGTCCCGAAGCTCCGCTTGTAGCAGGTTTGAAGGACGAATTCAAAAAACACGATCTTAAAGTTTTTGGTCCGAATCAGAAAGTTGCAAGTTTGGAAGGAAGTAAGGCTTTCTCTAAGAAATTCATGCAGACCTATGATATCAAAACGGCAAAAGCAGTAGTATTCGATTCCTATAATGAAGCTAAAGAATATGTGCAGACGCAGAAGTTTCCATTGGTTGTTAAAGCAAGTGGTTTAGCAGGCGGAAAAGGAGTGGTAATCTGCGATACATTGGAAGAAGCTGAAGCAACGATTCATGATTTTATGATCAGAAGAATCTATGGAGATGCAGGAATCCGTTTGGTGATCGAAGAATATTTAGAAGGATTTGAAGCCTCTATCATCGCATTCTCAAACGGGGAAAAATTATTCCCTTGTATTGCGGCGAAAGATTATAAAAAAGCCGGAAATGGCGATACAGGACCCAATACAGGAGGTATGGGAACCGTAGCTCCAAGCCCCGAATTTACTCAGGAACACTACGCAGATTTCGAAAAAAATATCTTAGAACCTACCATTAAAGGTCTTAAAGGAGAAGGTTTCAGCTTCAAAGGAATCATTTTCTTCGGATTAATGGTAACGAAAAACGGAACCTATCTTTTAGAATACAACATGAGATTCGGAGATCCTGAAACGCAGGTTTTAATGGCTTTGATGGAAAATAATCTTCTGGATGTTATTCAGGATTGTATGGACGGAAAAGACATCGAGCTTAAATTTAAAGACGAAAAAGCAGTTTGTCTTGTCATGTGTTCAGGAGGTTACCCAAGAAACATCGAAACCGGTTTCGAAATCGTGGGCGAAGATAAACTGAAATACAGCAAACTTTTATACGCAGGAGCCATCAGAAAAGGAGATAAAGTAGTTTCTAACGGTGGAAGAGTACTGAACATCGTGGCTACAGGAGCAACGTATGAAGATGCCCGCAAAAAAGTGTATGAAGATGCAAGTCATGTACATTTCGATTACGGCTTCTACAGAGAAGACATCGGAAAGTTTTAAAATAATGCCCTGATTTTTCGGGGCTTTTTTTGTTAGAAGCTATTTCCCGCTTTCCGCTGTATCTTTTTTGTCATTGCGAACAAAGTGAAGCAATATTTGGAACTTCTCAGCAATCGCAATAACAAAAAAGGATGCCGCTGCAATCGGGGCTATAATTTCAGACAATTTTATAAAATCATTTATCAATCATTATTCATCAATTATAAAAAATGAACAACGGTATTATCATATTAGATTTCGGATCACAGTACAACCAGCTTATCGGAAGAAGAATCCGTGAGATGGGCGTATATTCTGAAATTTTACCATTCAATACACCCTTAGAAACCATTTTAGAAAAACAGCCAAGAGGAATTATCCTTTCCGGCGGACCAAGTTCTGTAAATGCAGAAAATGCCCATTTGGTTGAAAAAGAATTATATGAACAAGGAATTCCTGTTCTGGGAATTTGCTACGGAATGCAGTTAACAGCACACCTTTTAGGCGGAAAAGTTCATAAAGGCGTAAAAGGTGAGTACGGAAAAGCACACCTTGAAATTATAAAAGAATCGTCTTTATTAAAAGGCGTTACCAACAATTCTATAGTTTGGATGAGCCATTTCGACGAAGTGGGAGAATTGCCTGAAGGTTTTGAATTAAATGCAAAATCCGGCGTAATCGCTTCCATCTCTAATGAAGATAAAAAAATCTACTGTGTACAGTTCCACCCGGAAGTTTCCCACACCGAAGAAGGAGGAAAAATGCTGGAAAATTTCGTTTTCGGAATCTGTAATGCAGAGAAAAACTGGAAACTAACCAATTATATCGAAAAAACCGTTGCAGAAATCCGTGAAAAAGTGGGAGATCAGAAAGTAATTCTTGGACTTTCAGGAGGAGTAGATTCTTCTGTAGCGGCAGTGTTAATTCACCGTGCAATTGGCGACCAGTTGACTTGCATCTTCGTAGACACAGGTTTACTGAGAAAAGATGAAGGTAAAAAAGTAATGGATAATTATGGAGAACATTTCCATATGAACATTAAATTAGTGGATGCTTCCGAAAGATTTTTATCGAAATTAGCCGGAGTAGATGATCCTGAAGCCAAAAGAAAAATCATCGGAAACGAATTTATTCACGTTTTTGATGAAGAATCTCATAAAATTGAAGGTGCTAAATTCTTAGCACAGGGAACGATTTATCCGGATGTAATTGAAAGTCAGTCGGTAAACGGTCCTTCTGCGGTAATTAAATCGCATCATAACGTTGGCGGACTTCCTGAAGATATGGAATTCGAATTGCTTGAGCCTCTGAGAGAATTATTCAAAGATGAAGTAAGAAAAGTGGGCGAAGAATTGGGAATTCCTCATCATCTGGTTCACAGACATCCTTTCCCGGGTCCAGGATTGGGAATCAGGGTTTTAGGAGCAGTTGATGCAGAAAAAGTAAGAATTTTGCAGGAAGCAGATGATATTTTCATTGAAGAACTGTACAAAAATGATCTGTATGAAAAAGTTTCTCAGGCTTTCGTGGTGCTTCTTCCGGTAAAATCTGTAGGAGTAATGGGCGATGAGAGAACATACGAATACACAGCAGTAGTTCGTTCCGCAAACACGATCGACTTCATGACCGCAACATGGAGCAGACTTCCTTACGAGTTTTTAGATACCGTTTCAAGCAGAATCATCAACGAAGTAAGAGGAATCAACAGAGTAGCGTACGATATTTCAAGCAAACCACCTGCAACCATCGAGTGGGAATAATTTTGTCTTGAATTTTACATATAAATCCTGCCTTTTGGCGGGATTTTTTGTCTACCAATCCTGTCTCAGGAAAATTAATAGGCTTAAAAGATAAATCAGAATAAGAAAAACAATTCCATTTAAGATATAAAGTAGAACTTTCCGATGATGCTGATGAATAATGTAAAAGTTAATAATTAGAATTAGTAAAATAACGGGAATAAATTCAAGGAAAAACTCAACTTGAATACATATTGATAAAATTAGATAGATCCATGATATCAATAAAATAACTACAGAAATAGTTTTCATTAGTTTAATTTTTCAAATATAAAATCAGAAAAAATTTTAGAGTAATCTTCACTGAAAAAGAACATTCTGCTTATTCCATCATATCTAGCTACCACAAACTTGATGTACTTGTAAGATTGTTTTTGTATTAAATAAAAGTCATTTAAAATCTGCTTTGTATTTTTTTTGGTATTTTCGTTTTTCGCAATATGATTTCTAAGTTCGTATAAACTAATCAGCTCATTTATAGGCAATAGATGATCGGTAAATGAAATATTAAAAGTTTTCATCTTTGAATCATACTTTTGGATTTTGCTATAAATTAATTCCTTCATTTTTTTAATACTAACTTTTTTCACTAAATTTAAGTAAAATTACATCAAATGCAAATAGAAACACGACCACTGACGGTACAGGATTACGATGAATTAGTAATAACAATGAAACGTGCATATCCGCAAATGTCCGAGTCAATCTGGTCTAAAAAAAGTATAGAAAAACTCACAAGAATATTTCCAAAAGGACAGATCTGCATTACAGTAGATGGTAAATTAGCTGCGGTGGCGCTTTCCATTGTTGTAAATTATAATGAATTTGGTGATGATCATACATACAGTGATATCACAGGAAATTATACCTTCAACACCCATTCCGAGACAGGCGATGTTTTGTACGGAATTGAAGTCTTTGTAGATCCCGAATACCGCGAACTCCGTTTAGGCAGAAGATTGTACGATGCAAGAAAAGAACTTTGTGAACTTCTGAATCTGAAATCGATCGTTTTAGGAGGGAGAATTCCCAATTACCATAAACACAGTGATCTGTCACCAAGAGAATACATCAGAAGAGTAAGAGATAAAGAAATTTATGATCCGGTTCTGTCTTTTCAGTTGTCCAATAACTTTTTACCCATCAGAGTTTTAAAAAAATATCTTCCGGAAGACGAATCGTCCAAAGAAAACGCAGTTTTACTCCAATGGAACAATATTTATTACAGCAAAAAACCAAACACCATGCAGGACAGCATCATTCGTTTGGGATTGGTTCAATGGCAGATGAGACATTTTAAAGATGTGAATGCTTTTTATGAACAGGTTGAGTTCTTTGTTAACGTAATGGGCGATTATAAGTCGGATTTTGTATTATTTCCTGAACTGTTCAATACCCCTTTGTTAGCTCCATTCAATAAACTTTCTGAAAGAGACAGTATGATTGAGCTGGCGAAATTAACCGAAGAGATCAAGATGAAAATCTCAGATCTGGCGATCAGTTATAATGTCAATATCATTTCCGGAAGTATGCCGGTTTTCGAAAATAATGATTTGTATAATGTAAGTTATCTTCTTCACAGAGACGGCAGAGTAGACGAATACAGGAAGATCCACATCACTCCCAACGAGAAAAAATATTACGGAATGAAAGGCGGAAACGAAATCCGTGTTTTCGATACCGACTGCGGAAAAATAGGTCTGGTAATTTGCTACGATGTTGAATTTCCGGAGCTTCCGAGAATTTTAGCCGATCAGGGAATGAAAATTCTTTTTGTACCTTATCTTACAGACACCCAAAATGCGTATATGAGAGTTCGTCATTGCGCGGCAGCGAGAGCAATTGAGAACGAATGTTACGTAGCGATTGCAGGTTGCGTAGGAAACCTTCCCGGAGTCAATAATATGGATATTCAGTTTGGTCAGGCGGCGGTTTTTACCCCTTCGGATTTTGCGTTTCCATCCAATGCGGTGAAAGGAGAAGCCACCCCGAATACAGAAATGACTTTAATTGTAGACGTAGACCTCAATTTATTGAAAGATCTTCACCATCACGGTTCAGTTCAGGTCATGAAAGATCGGAGAAAAGATTTATACGAAACCTATCTTAAATAAAAAAAACGGGATGCTTTTACAGCATCCCGTTTTAAATTTTAGTTCGGACATAAAACAGCCAGACAGATCAATCCGGGACATCTTGGTCTTCCGTCATCCGGACAGCATTTGTTCGAGCAGTTTCTGACTAATTCGCCACCTGCGATACTTTTCATTTGTTCTCTTGAAACTTTTTTTAAATTTTTCATTTTAATAATTTTTAGAGTTGGTTTTAAATATTTTGTCATGGTAAAGTTAAAGAAAAAAATGTAATAAATTCATTTAGAGCTTTTTCCCGCTATCCACTGTATCTTTTTTGTTACGGCTTCCTGAACTACGTTCGTAAACCTCCGGTTTATACTCTAGCCGCAACAAAAAAGGATGTCGTTTCTATCGGGGCTATGGTTGGAAGCTCCTTCATTAACAGTAGAAAATAACCACAGAGTTTGTCAATCCTTAGAAATCTGAGCGCAAATCTTTCAGTTTTATATTTCTAATACTAAGTTCAGGTTCATGCAGAAAAACAAACTATATTGAAAAGATTGAACAGTTTTATTATTATTTCCTGAATGAAATCGAAAATTCGAAGTAGCCAAACACCATTGCGAACGAAAAAAATTTTCAACCTTTTTAAATAAAATCCTCGCGATCTTTGTTTTAGGAAATAGATTCTTCAATCTGCTACGTTTCTTTCTAACATATTCAAAATTTGCGATAAGAAAAAACTTGCATTACACTGCTATCATTTGCTGAGTGTAACGCCATTGCGAACGAAAAATATTTTCAATCCTTTTAAATAAAATCTTCACGATCTTTGCATTTAATATAGATTCTTCAATCCGCTGCGCTTCTTTCAGTATGACAAATCGTATTTAATGAAATTTAATTCAAAAATTTGCGATAATAAAAACTTGACATTACACTGCTATCATTTGCTGAGTAAAACGCCATTGCGAACGAAAAATATTTTCAATCTTTTTAAATAAAATCTTCGCGATCTTTGTTTTAGGAAATAGATTCTTTAATGCATTGCGCTTCGATCAGAACAAACCGAAAGGGAAAATTATAAAAAAGCGATTTAAAATAGAAAATTAATTATTATCAATAGGAACAATTTTTGAATTAAATTGCAACTACATTTCAGATTATGTTCGATAAACAGCAAAGAAAATTAAAAAGATCTGCCCGGTTAATTTCTGTGTTAAGCAAATATGGCTTCAAAGATCTGTTGGCAAGAATGAATGGCGGAACTAAAGACGAAATTCCCTCCAATTCCGACGAAGTAGTTTCAAAAGGAACTGTTTACGAAAGAATCCGGCTCGTTTTGGAAGAACTGGGACCTACTTTTGTGAAGCTCGGACAGTCCTTCAGCAACAGGGAAGACCTTCTTCCGCCGGAACTTATTCAGGAACTGCAAAAACTTCAGGATAAAGTGGAAACGGTTGAAATGAACGTGGAAGAAATATTGGAAAACGAATTCAGTATTTCGGTGAAAGATCATTTTGCGGATATTCAGAATATTCCTCTCGCAACAGCATCCATTGCTCAGGTTTATAAAGCAACATTAATAGATGGTACGGAAATTATTCTGAAAATCAAAAAAGCGGATGTTCAGTCTGTGATCGAGGACGATTTACTGCTTATCAAAGATCTGGAAAAGCTTGTTTCTTCCTATTCCGAAATAGGAGAGAAGCTCAATCTGAAACAGGCGATTTCCACCTTTGAAAAATCTTTACTGGAAGAAGTTTCCCTGATTAATGAGAAGGAAAATATCCTGCAGTTCAGAAGAAATTTTAAAAACAGCAAAGAAACCTACGTTCCGAAGGTTTATGAAGAATTTTCCAACAATAATGTTCTTTGTATGGAATTTATTGATGGGATTAAAGTAACGGATACTGCATCTCTTTTACAATACGATATTGATCCTGTAAACATTTCCGAAACAGGCCTCCGACTTTTTGTTTCCCAGATTTTAGACTATGGATTTTTCCATGCAGATCCTCACGCAGGAAATATTTTGGTGAAAAAAGACGGAAAAGTAGTTTTTATAGATTTCGGTGCGGTCGGAAAAATTCCGCCGAATGATAAAGAAGTCCTTGAAAATCTTATTGTAAGTTTTGTTGCCAAAAATCCGCATAAAATTGTCCGCTACCTGAAAAAAATGGCGATCAGTTATGAGATTCCGGATGAAAGAAGATTTGAAAATGATGTGGAAGATATTCTGAATTTCGTTCACAGCACCTCTCTGAAAGAAATTAATGCACAGGTCATCATCAATAAAATGAAAGATGTGCTGAAAGATAACCGTCTTCATATGCCGGATTACTTTTATCTTTTATTCAAAGGAATCAGTCTTATTGAAGGAGTGGGAAGAACGATAAATCCTGATCTGGATGTGGTAAAAAGCCTTTATCCTTACACCAAAAAAATATTTACCAAAAAAATAAGTCCGAAAAATATTGTAAAAACAGGAATGGACAGAATGCTCATGTTTACAGACAGTGTAGACGAAATTCCCAAAGAGCTGCGTTCCGTTTTACAGAAATTAGACGAAAACAAATTCACTGTTTCCAGTGAAATCAAAAATATAGAAAAGACGAACCAACTGATAAAATCAAGCATCATTAATCTTATTCTGGCAATGGTTTTAGGCGCAAATATCATTGCAACGGCTATTGTATTTACTTCAGAATCGGGACCGAGAATCGGGGAGTTGTCTTTGGTGGCAGTTTTAGGATTTATCTTTTCAATATTTCTGGTAATTGTTATTTTACTGAGGGTTACGAGAAAGTAAAACTTTCAGTTCTAAATCAAAATCCTGCAAGTTCAGTATTTAGTTTGCACTTGCAGGATAATATGATTTTAATAATTTAAATTTTGAAATTAGTTATAGACTCTGAATTCAAATGATCCGGCTTCTCCGTAAACATCGTAGTTTGATCCGTAAGAATCTACAATATCTACGTAAATAGTATCATTATCTATTCTACCGCTTAAGCAAAATCTCTGATCTTTTCCTACTGTTTTTTGGTTTATTACACTTACCGACCAAATTTTTCCGGAAGGAAAGGCTCCGTTTAAAGTACCGATAAATTCTCCTGTATCTTTCTTACTCCACACAATATCTCCAACGGTATTTTCAAACACGGTGAATTTTGGCTGTGCTGTAGATTCATCAAATACCAAAGATCCTGAATAAATTTTGTATGGCTTAACCTCTTGTAAATGCTTTCTCTGAACAAAATCTGTATCACTATTGGCCGGAAATACATTAATTCCTGAAATACCTGTTCTACGGTCTATTTTAGCAATATTTGAAAGATATACAGAGCTGATGTTTGAATTACCAATCGTTGCAGTATTGTCACCGTTTCCTGTTGTTGCTGCACCTAGTACAATTTCATTAGTTGATGTGTTTCGATCTTTGAAACCACTTCTGTTACCTACAACAACACTTTGAAAAACATTTTTGGAGTTTCCGGTTGCCTCACCTATGAAAATACTTTTCTGTGCTTCTTCTACGTTTATCCCTGCCCCAGTTCCAATAGCGATCAATTCGTTCCATATATTAATATCATAGAAATTTCCTTTGAAACTTTGTAGTGCATAACAGCCTAGTATAACTGATGATCTTAAATTTAAAGAATTTTGAGCGATATCCTGACCAACGGCTACTATTCTGTCAACAATATTACTTGCATTTTTGAAGTTGTTGTGTCCGAGTATGGTGTTGATTCTTGATTTTCTTATATTTTGAAGATTATTATTACCAAAAACAAATGTTGTTGCAATAGAGTTTGCTTTTGATAAGGAATTGGTCCCAAAAACAGCATTATCAATACCTACTGCATATTTGGACGCAGAATTTTTACCGAAAGCGATATGATTGTCATTGCTGTTTGCTGTTCTCAGCTCAAATGTTACTCCATTGTTAAAATCTCTGACTTCATAAATGGACAATTGATTTTCATTATTTTTAATATGTTGTAAGGAAACAATTATCTCTCCGGTAATACTTGTTCCTTCTAAAGAGATATCGAAAAAATTATTGATATTATCCGTTATTTCAGTTAAATGGTTGTTTACTACCCATGAGTCATCATTTCCGCTGTCAAATATAAAACCAGTTTTGTATCCCCATGTTCCGGTATTACCAATATTTGAGTTGATGCTAAACAGGTAAGATTCTCCTGGAGTTAAACCTTCAAAAAGTCTGTAATTTCCGGCGGGAGAATTTTTCAGGATTAACTTTTTTGTTTTTACATCATATGATGCATTGGAATTTGGCGGTGAAGAAACTAAAGAAAGATTTACATTCTCAGCAGGAACTTTATTCAATTCGTCTTGAATATGATTAATAGATTTTCCCTGAATTCCAAAATATTTTTCTTTAAAATTCCCTTCTACTAAAGGTCTGTAATTGAAGTCTGGGCTTCCGTTTCCGTAATGCTCGTGAGAACCGATTAACAGGTTGTGACTTGCAGGATGTCTTTTCGGGTCTTTATAAAATCCAAAACCTAACATGACATCATTATCTAAATAGGAATCATGCGTTTCGCCGGGATATTTTCCACTTGCATCGTAAATATTTCCTCCCATCACCAGGGAATTAAATATATAACGGTAATTTCTTACATTATATCCTGTAATTACAGAACTATGTATATCGCCTGCCCAGATTAGATTTCCGATAGTGACGTTATTAGTCATCATTTGTCTTAAATTAAAACCATTGGAGGCTATTGCAGTTCTGTTTTGGTTGCCATAAATTCCTTTAGCATTGGCAATATTGTTACCAAAGGCTGTTATTGAATCGCCAATCGGAATATCATTCAATTCATACAAACCAGTACCGAATAAACTGTAATTTGTTCCATCAACAAAACCTTTCCCTAGTTTTGAACCGTAGGCGATTAATGAATCATGTGCAGGGTGTTCAGGTCTGTACTCTGTATTTCCTTTAAAATCAGAGAGAATATCGGTTCCCTGTAAAATGTATCTTGAAGAATATAATTTTTCGCTCTCATCTTTTCCAATATAATTCGGTAAGACATTCCATCCTGCAATAAAAGCGTCATACATTGTTTTGTTTTCATGATCTTTGTTGTTTGTAATAACCCTTCTGCCAGAGTTTGTTGTATACTGCAAATAATGATCGTTGATGTATTGTTTTGAATAGACATTTCCTGTTAATCCACTTTCAGAATTGTCTATCGTGGCAATATTTGAAGGTAACTGATTAACATTTAATTTATTTTTCCAATTTTGGACGTTCTCACTGCTTAAATTGGAAGCGTCTAATTTGGCTAAACTGTTTTCATGAGCATTAGAAGAATTAAGGTGACTATTGAACGCTTCTAAACTTGCTGTTTGATGAAAAAGTGCAGAAAGTCCTTCAATTGATGAAAGCGGAATAGATTCACTTTTGTGAAAAAAAGAAGACCAGGATGCTGCAAATTCCTCTTCCGTAGGTGTTTTTCCTGTCTGAAACCAATATAGAATTGTATTTAAAGGTGTTGCCATTTTTTTAATATTTTGTTAGTATTTGGTTGATAGATTTTAATTTGTGATAATATTAGTAAGTGATTTTAAATTTCGGGAACATGTAATCGTCCTTTCGGATCTCAGGATAATAATTTTGTTCATCAGATAAATCGATCTTATAATTTGATTTCGAATAGAAATCTTTTGCTGTTTTTTGACAAGTGGCGAGAATTTCAGCAATTTCTTGTAACTTAGTTATTAATATTTCCATATTTTTGGTTGATTTAAAAAAGCAAATATAAACGATTTATTTCGTATAAAAAAATAAATATGCATCAAATTTCGCCTATAAAAAATAAAATTTTACAATACATTGAATATAAGGGTATTAGTAAATATAAATTTTATCAGGAAAGTGGTATTACAAGAGGGGTTTTGGATAAAGAAAATGGAATAAGCGAAGATAATATAGCGAAATTTATCGCTTACGCGCCGGAAGTTGATCTGTCATGGCTTTTTTTAGATCAGGGAAAAATGCTTAAAAATAAAGAAATCGAAAAAACGTTTGAAATCGGTGATTTTAGAGATGATAAAAAACTCCAGCCTGAAATGGGAGACATTTCCGGAGATAAGCAATATGAAAAAGTTTTTAGTAAGCTGAAATTTGATGATGAAATAAAGATTGTTGAAAATGGAATTCCTTTTTACAGCTTGCCAGTAAGCGCAGGAAAACTTAATGAACTGCTGGAATTAACGGAAACACCTACTGGATATATCAATTTGCCCGGAGTTCACTGCGATGCATTTTTTCCTATTGTTGGCGCTTCATTTGAGCCCTATATTAAAGCAGGAGACATAATAGGAATCAATTTTATAGATAAATGGGAAAATCTCGATCCGGATTGTATTTATTTAATTATTACTTATGATCAGAGAATGATTAAAAGATTAATGCATCATCCTGATGATAGTACATTGCTGATATGTATTTCTCCAAACTATAAAGAATTTACTATTGATAAATTTACTATCCGATATATTCATAAAGTAACATTTTGCGGACGTCCAATCTGATTTTCATAAACCGTTGGACTTAATATTTTGTTTTTAAAAGTTTTATTGAATTTATAGACAAATTGAAAAATAAATTATATTTGTTCTTCAAAAAAATACAAATGCAACGCAGAAAATTTATTAAGAATACTTTAGCAGGTTTTCCCCTGATATTTTTAGCGCCTTCTTTACTGGCTAACTCATGTTCTTCGGAAGATGAAACTGAAACTTCTAACGGAAAATCTGTCATCGTTATTGGTGCGGGAATTTCCGGTCTTGCTGCAGCCAAAAGATTGAAAGAGAAAGGCTTTGAGGTTACAGTTTTAGAAGCTCAGGAAAAAGTTGGAGGCAGACTGAGAACCAACCGAAGTCTGGGTGTTGCTTTTGATGAGGGAGCAAGCTGGATTCACGGAATCAATGGAAATCCGATAACAACTCTGGCTCAACAGGCAGGAATGCAGACTTTTGAAACGCTTGATGACAGCAGAAAATCCTATGATATTGGGGGAATTCTGCGTAGCGATACTGTATTTGACAATACAGAAACCGAATATTACAATATTCTTGCTGCTTTAAAAAATAACGGTAACTCTGCGCAAAGCTTTCAGACCGTTTTCCAAAATTTATATCCGGCTAAATTCAACGACAGGTTATGGAAATTTTTCCTGTCTACCTATTTCACGTTCGACAGGGGCGATCTGGATAAAGTTTCATCATTGCTGTATGATGAAGGAGAAGAATTCGGAGGGGCAGAAAAAATAGCAACTAATGGTTATGATACGATTGCCAATTTCTTAGCTTCCGGACTTAATGTTAAATTTAACGAAAGGGTCACCAAAATAGATTACAGCAATACCAAAATAAAAATAACGCACAACGGAATCATTTCGGAGGCAGATTATGTGATTGTAAGTGTTCCGCTGGGTGTTTTAAAAGCCAATAAAATTGAATTTCTTCCTTCACTTCCCGCTGCAAAGCAAAACGCTATCCAAAAAGTGGGAATGAACTGTGTAAATAAATTTCTTTTAACATGGAACACCGCTTTCTGGGATGATGTACAGTATATTTCTTACACACCGGAAATTAGAGATAAGTTTAATTATTTTGTAAATGTAAAAAAATTCAGTCCCAATGCAAATGCTTTAATGACTTTTGCCTACGCAGATTATGCAAGACAAACAGAGACAATGTCAGATTCTCAGGTTATCTCAGAAATTATGAGCCATCTGAAAGATGTTTACGGAAACAGCATTCCGAATCCTTCAAATTTGCTTCGTACCAAATGGCAGAATAATGAAAATTCTTTCGGTTCCTATTCCTATACGGAAGTTGGTACAGAAATGTCCCATTTCGATGATTTGGCAGAAGAGGTAAACGACAGACTTTTCTTTGCCGGAGAGCACACGGAAGCAGATTATTTTTCAACGGCTCACGGTGCTTACTTGAGCGGAATTCGGGAAGCTGACAAAATTATAGCATTGCTTTAAATGAAGTTATATAAAAATTTATAGAAGAATAATTTATAAAAATAAAAGCTGATGTACCAACTATACCAAGTTCAGAAGATTGTTTTATTAATAGAAAACAACTTCGATAATGAAATTACCCAATCTGAACTTGAAAAAATCTCTAATTATTCTTATAGAAATATTCAACGGATTTTTAAGAGCATATTTGGAGAGAATATAAAGTCATTTCAGCGAAGACTAAGACTGGAAAGAGCATATAAAAGAATAGTTTACACAAAAGATTGTATTACGGATATTGCAATACAGGTAGGATATAGCAATTTACAAGCATTTTCTAAGGCATTTTTTAAACAATTTCATATTTCACCTTCTGAAGCTAGAATAGATAAAAAAAAGATTTTTGAAGCATTTATTGCCAATACAACTATGGATTTAAATGTGGAAAAAATATATATGGAGCAACAATTATTATATTGTAAAACCATTAAAACCGAAAATTATGATAATGCCAAAATTAATAAGCTATGGAGAGAAATAGATTTTTGTAATCAAAAGCTGAGACCTTACGAAAGCTACGGAATTATAGTAGATCAACCGTTAATTACGGAGCATAAAAACTGTATATATGAATTTGCAATAGATAAGATTCCTGAACAATCCGTAGGATTTATCTCGAAGAAAATTTTTGGGAAAAAATACTTGAGGTTTATTCATTATGGTACTCATGATAATATAGAAGAGACCTATAAGAATTTCTATAAATTTTGGTTATCATCACCAAATTTAGAACTAGACCATTCTCCTGTGATAGAGCATTACCTGATTTCTGATAAAGAAGAAGAAAAAGAAGAAAACTATATAACACACATTTATTTTCCCTTAAAAAAATTAGACTGTCATTTTTGGACAATACTTGAGGTAAAAAATGTAATACATTTGTAAAAATACTATATGAAACACATTTTTTTACTACTTCTATTTGTAAATCTTAATTTTTGTATGTCTCAAACCTATACTTTCCCTGAAGAATCGGGACAGCATGAAGGAACTTGGCTTCAATGGCCCCATCAGTATCAGTTCGGTACAACATATAGAAACAGACTTGATGCAACTTGGGTTGCAATGACAAATGCACTTCAGACTAATGAAAAAGTACACATCATCGCTTATGATAATACTGAGAAAACTAGAATCATTGGTTTACTAAACGCAGCAAGTGTTCCTTTAACCAATATTGATTTTAAAATCTATCCTACAGATGATATTTGGGTAAGAGATAATGGACCCATTTTTGTGAAAAATTCTAGCAATCAAATTGTGATACAAGATTGGGGATTTAATGGATGGGGAGGAAAATTTAATTTCTCTAATTGTAACCAAATTCCCACAAAAATAGGAACAGACTTAGGAATTCCAGTTGTGAATCTCAATTCCGTAATGGTAAATGAAGGAGGTTCAGTAGAATTAGACGGAAGTGGAGTTTTAATGGTTTGTAGAAGCTCTGTGATCAGCCAAAGCCCTGCTAATACAGTGAGAAACTCGGGAATGAGTGAAGCTACTGCCACTAATAGTTTTAAACAATACTATGGCGTTTCAAAAGTAATTTGGCTTAACGGAGTTACAGGTCTAGAAGTTACAGATATGCATATTGATGGATTTATGAAATTTGTAAATTCTACTACAATGGTAACCATGAATAACGCAGATTTGTTAAACTGGGGAGTTACACAGGCAGATATTAATACACTTTATGCAGCAACTAATGCGAATGGGCAAACATATAACAAAGTGTACATTCCTTTAACGCAAAATAATGTAGTAACTACCTATGGAACCAATTTAGGATACAAAGGTTCTTATGCAAACTATTATGTAGCGAATGGTGTGGTTTTAGTGCCCAATTATAATGACCCAAATGACAGTATAGCTAACCAAATTATAGGAAATCTTTATCCGGGGAGAACAGTTATAGGAATTGATGTAAGAAATCTTTATGCAAATGGAGGAATGGTACATTGCGTAACGCAGCAACAGCCTTCTGCAAGTACAAGTCTTTCTACCAAAGAAAAAACTTCTTTCAAAAAAGTTTCCATTTTACCTAATCCTACCACTGGAGAAATCAGAATTAATGCAGATAAAAAAATAAAATTTTCAGAACTGTATTCTTCAGCAGGACAAAAATTAAAAACGATTAATGAAAATTTTAATAAGATAGAAATTCAGAATTTTGCCAAAGGAAATTATCTGCTCAAAATAAATTTTGAAGATGGTACTTCTGAAACGCAGAAAATAATCAAAAAATAAAGTATTTTTGAACCGACTTAGGCCGGTTTTTTTAATTGATATCAGAATGGAAGACAAAATACAATCTTACAGACAGCCTTTAGTAACTGCTACCGGTATTATTCTTGGTTTTATACTGAATTTTGCTTCATCCTATGTGAAAAATGAAAGTACTTTACCTGTTTTTTTAGATTATTTGGTGGGAGCTTGTATATTAATAGGTATTATCTGTTTAATTATTGTTTTGAAGCGGATTTTACAAATGAATTATCCTAAAGAAAAATCTGAAAAATACTATCAAAAAACACTCAATTATTTTATTTTTGGGGTAAGTATTTCTTTTATCGGAGTTTTAATTGATTTATTTGCAAACTTCATGATGGATTAATTATTTCTCTCCAATCCCAAAATCTTTCATCAGCTCAAATCCGTAATTTCTTAAAGTTGAAATAATTTCGACAGCTTTTTTACCGCGTTCTGTAATGTTGTATTCAGTTCTTGGAGGAACTTCCGGAAATATTTCCTTGGAAATAAAGCCGTCTTCCAGCAGTTCTTTTAAACTTTTAGAAAGCATCCTGTCTGAAATGTGGGGAATGCTGTTAGCCAATTCCGAATAACGCCATGCCTTATCCTTCAGACGCCAGAGAATAGGCATTTTATAGGTTCCGCCTATTTTGCTCATGACAAATTCTACAGGATTGTGAAAAAGGTGCTTATCCGATACAAAATCAGGCATACTTACATTTTTGTTAGTTTCTTACAAAGATAGCCATTATTGATTTTCATTTCTACTCATAATTATCTTTGTTTCATCAAAATTAGAAATTTTAAAATCAAAAAAACAAAAAATGGAAAAAGTAAAAGAAGTAAACAGCTATGTTCATTTTCACGGTGTTCCCGTAAAAGGTAAAATTCTGTTGGTGGCAAGCTCGCCGAGTGTGAGTAAACAAACCAATTGGCCAATCGGTTTCTGGGCTGCAGAACTTACACATCCTTTAAGAGTTTTTCAGGAAGCAGGTTACGAAGTGGAACTGGTTTCAACAGAAGGCGGAAAACTGGAAATGGACGGTTATTCCAATCCTTTGGATGAAAGCGGTTATTCTGCACACGATGTAATTTCTTTAGGATATATGCAGCAATCTGACTTTAAAGCAATGCTTGAAAATACAAAAAAACTAACCGAAGTTGATGCAAAAAACTATGATGCGGTTTTTCTGGTTGGCGGACAGGGACCAATGTATACTTTCAGAGGAAATAAAGATCTGGAACAATTATTTGTGAGTTTTTACGAAAGCGGAAAGCCAAGCGCAGCGGTTTGCCATTCAACCACTTTATTACTGGAAGCTAAAAAATCAAACGGTGAATTGCTTGTAAAAGGAAAAACCTGGACCGGTTTTGCAGATGCTGAAGAAGAGTTTGCAGATCAGGCAGTCGGAATGAAAATTCAGCCGTACAGAATTGAAGAAGAAGCTAAAAAATTACAGGAAACAACATTTAAAGTAGCAGCTCCATTTAGTTCATATGCTATTCAGGATGGTAATTTAATTACAGGACAGCAGCAAAATTCAGGGGCAGCAGTTGCAGAACTGGTTGTAGAACTATTAAATAAATAATGAGGTAAATTTCACTTTAAACTAAAAAAAATGAATATAGCAATCATCGGCTCCGGAAATGTTGGCGGAGCTTTGGCTCAACAATGGATAAAAGCGGGGCATACTGTTTTGATAGGTGCACAATTTCCTTTGAGTGAAAAAAATATTTCCCTTGCAACAAAAATAGGGGAAGATCGCTTTGCCGTGATCGAAAATGCAGTAAAACAATGTGATGTGATTCTTATTGCAACACCTCCGACTGCTATTTTTGAAGTAATTGAACAGTTAGGCGATGTATCGGGAAAAGTAATTATTGATGCTACCAACGCTGTAATGAATTCTCCTGAACCTTATAAAACGGTGTATCATGCTTTAGCAGATAAGACCAATGCGGAAATAGTAAAATGTTTCAATACAACAGGTTTTGAAAATATGCTTGATCCAATTTATAACAACGAAGGAATTGATATGTTTATGGCGGGAGACAGTGAAAAAGCAAAAGATATTGCCAAAAAACTGGCTTTGGATTGTGGTTTCGGTTCCTGTATAGATTTTGGAAAATCTGATAAAGTAGAACTTTTGGAAAAATTTGCACTTTCGTGGATCAATCTCGCCATTATGCAGGGTTATGGAAGAGATTTGGCTTTTAAGATTATTAGAAGGTAATATCTGGAAATAATTTAAGCATGAAAGTTTAGGCTTATTTTTCTCAAAAATTAATTGTCTATCTTTGCAAAATGGAAAAACTCACTTTTGCAGATTTTGACCTTCCGGTTAAAATTCTTGATGTTTTAGCGGATCTTAATTTATTTGAACCTACCCCGATTCAGGAAAAGAGCTTAAAGCCAATACTTTCCGGACGTGATGTAATGGGGATTGCGCAGACGGGAACAGGAAAAACACTGGCGTATCTTTTACCGGTTCTTAAGACTTGGAAATACAATAAATCGGGAAATCCAACCGTTTTGGTGCTTGTTCCTACCAGAGAACTGGTGGTGCAGGTTTCTGAAATTGTAGAAAAGCTGACGGAAAATACTACTGCAAGAGTAATCGGGATTTACGGAGGAAAAAATATCAATACCCAGAAATTATTATTTGATAACGGATGTGATATTTTGGTAGGAACTCCCGGAAGAGTAATGGATTTGGCAATCGATAATGCCATTTCTTTAAAAGAAGTCCAGAAGCTGATTATTGATGAGTTTGACGAAATGCTGAACCTTGGTTTCAGACCACAGTTGACGCATATTTTCGAAATGATGAAGGAAAAAAGACAGAATATTCTTTTTTCTGCAACCATGACGGAATCTGTTGACGAAATGTTGGATGAGTACTTTGCGAGTCCGGTTGAAATTTCACTGGCAAAATCCGGAACGCCGCTTGAAAAAATTGAGCAGACTGCTTACAAAGTAGAGAATTTTAATACCAAGATCAATCTATTGGAGCATTTGCTGAAAACCGATACCGATATGTCGAAAGTATTGATTTTCACAAACAATAAAAGAAATGCAGATCTTTTATTCACAAAAATTGATGAGCTTTTCCCTGAGCAGTTTGATGTGATCCATTCCAATAAATCTCAGAATTACAGGCTAAAAGCAATGAAAAGCTTTGAAAATGAAGAGATCAAAGGGTTGATTACTACGGATGTTATGGCAAGAGGTCTTGATATTTCAGACATTACCCACGTTATCAATTTTGAAACGCCCGATATTCCGGAGCAGTATATTCACAGAATCGGTAGAACGGGTAGAGCGGACAAAGATGGTAAAGCCATAACTTTCGTTACCAAAAAAGAAGAAACTTTAGCTCTTGACATCGAATTACTGATGGACAAGGAACTGAAATACATTGATTTCCCAGACGGAGTGAAAATAAATCCTAAAAAGATTGCTTCTGAAGAGGAAACTGTGATCATGAAAAATCCTGTGAAGGTAAAATTAAATGAAGGAGGAGGAGCTTTTCACGAAAAGAAAGCGAAAAATACCAAAGAAAACTGGGGCGGACCTTCCAAAAGAAAAGCACCTAAAAAGTTTGGGGCGAACAGAGCACAGCAGAAATCAATATCTAAATCCAAAAGAAAGAAATAAAAAAACTCCCGAATTTTTCGGGAGTTTGCTTTTTTATCGGGTTAAAACCAGAACTATTTTGTCATCGATTCCGTCTCCGTCTTCATCACTGTAATCCGAAACAATATGCATTTCATTATTCGTAAGCTTCTGAACTTCACTGGATTCGCCGTCTATAATGATCTGTTTGTTCAGCGGGTCGTAAGAATAAGAAGAAGTATCTGTTCCCAGATTTTCACAATTTCCGCTCATTCCATCATCAAAAATGTTGCTTACCATTGTATTGTTCGATTTAAAATCAAATGTACTTTTTTTGTAGCAGCTTGAAGAAGGATCATTGTAAATAGTACTTCCGTTTTTTCCGGAAACTGCCATTTCTCTGGAAGGCTTCCAGACTCCTACAACAGATGCATAAACATCGTCATCATCACTTTTGCAGGCTGTGAAAAGAAAACCTGCTGAAATAGCAAGAAATAAGATTTTTTTCATGGTTTAAACTAATTTTTAAGGCTGCAAAGAAAAGGAAAAAAATTATTATACCGAAAAATTATTAAAAAATTTACCAATAATAATGTGTTTCATGATGTTTCTTTTTTTACTTAAATTCGATCTTATTTTTATTTAAAATCTCCTTGAATTTTTCAAGTTTACCCTCTTCCTGCATTTTTTTATAGATATAACTTATCATAGTTTCTGCATCTGTTCTGTAAGGAGATTTTTGATTGTCATAAATTCTAAGAGCTTTTGCCATGTAATCTAAAGCTTTTTCATTTTCTTTTAAAGCATTAAAATAGATGTTACCCATTCCATAATATACTTCCGGATCTTCTGGATACATCTTATCCAGATCTTTATAAGCGTCAATAGCTTTCTGATATTCCTTTTTATAAATATAAGCTATAGGAATATTTTGTAAAGCCATTTTTCCTTTAGGATCCACTTCCAATGATTTTTTATAAGCTTCTAGAGCTTTGTCATAATCGCCTACTTTTCTGTACGTAATACCTAAATTATCCCAAGCATAAGTAAATTCAGGATCAATTTTTACAGCATTTTCATAATTCTTTATAGTTTCTTTCCAATCCTCCTTTTTTGACGCTGAAATTGCCATATTGTAAAATTCCAAAGCTTTATCATTTTTTGATAGTTTTTCAGACCTACTTTCTGCAATATTTATAGCCTTTTTCAGACTTGAACAGTTTTTCATCAGGCTTCTTTCAATGGAGTTATAGTTTTCTCTATATTTCTCAGAATCCTTATTAGTGTCTAAATTAAGGGTTATATTCTTTTTAGTATCTGAATTTTTATTCTTTTTTGAAGATTCCTCCACTTCAGATAGTAAAATTCCAAGTTGCAGTGCAAGTGTATTTTTATCGATACATTCATGAATATCTTTAATTATAGATTTTTTTTCTTTATCAAAAAGACTTATTGAATCTACGCATTTACAAGTGTTTTCAGAGAGTTCATCGATCAGCTTTTGTTTTGTAGATTTTTCCTGTGCAGAAACAGATATGCAGAAAAGCATCGAAATTAAAACGGTTACTTGTTTTTTTATCATGGTTATAGTGTTTAAAAAAATTATTTCATATAAGGATTCATCACAGAAGTCCATAATCTGTAGCCTTCCGGAGTCATGTGAAGCATATCTTCCACAAACAGATCTTTTCTTACATTTCCGTTTTCATCCTGCATTACCTTTGTGATATCAATAAACGCTGCATTCGGTTGCTTTTTCATGAAATCGGCAATCTTTTTATTGGCTTCCTTCATTTGTGGCCACAGCTTTTCGCGGCTCGGAGAATATTTAATGGAAATATAATCTACTTCAATTTTCGGGAATTTTGTGCGGATTTTTTTATAGAATGCTTTAAATCTTTCCACTACAACATCAGCTTTCAATTTATCGTTGTCAGCAAAATCATTCTCACCACAGTAAATGATGATCTGTTTGGGCTGATAAGGATTTAAAAGATCCTCTGCATAATCATTAAGATCCGTTAATCTTGATCCTCCAAAACCTCTGTTGATGATGGTTTTATCCGGAAAATAATTCGCAACATCCGTCCATTTCGTAAAAGACGAGCTTCCTACTAAAAGAATTGCGTTTTTAGCCGGAGGATTTTCCAGATCCAGTTTCTTAAAATTTTGGATGTCCTGCCAGAACATCGGTTTTTCCTGTGCAAAAAACAGGGCAAAAGTCAGCATTAGAAATGCCGAAAAAATCTTCTTCATTGTTTTAATAATTTTAGTTGAATATTAAAATTTTCTTTTCAAGAAAAAACTCCCGAATTTTTCGAGAGTTTTCTTTTTTATCTTTTGTAGGTAATATATTCCGCATCCGGTATCGTATCGCCGTCTTGATCTATATTGCCGGACAATTGCTTTATTCTCATTTCAGAGCTTGTAAGAACTACGATTCTGTACTTCACAGCACTGTTTCCTGTGTAGGTAACGGTTAAATCCTTTGTTTCAGAATTGTACTCATATTTTCCTTCTACTTTTGCCACTACATTACAGTTTGTTCCTGTTCCTCCATAAGTAGTAAACGAGGTGTAGTAATCTGTTCTGAACTCCAGTTTGTCATTTACGGAACATCCTGTTGGTGTTGTAGTACCGATTACAAATTTATCGTCTTTTCCTGATATCGTTTCTTTTTTACTGATCTTCCAATCACCTTTCATCATATCCATTTCATAACCCTGGATATCATCATCGTTACATGAAGTAAGCGCTAACGCTGAAAAGGCAAATAAAAGTAATTGTTTTTTCATTTTTACAAATTTAAGAATATGCTAAAATATAAATAAATTTGAAATATCTCTAATGAAATTAAGGTTTTTTAAACGATTGATTACAGAAAAAGCAAATTGGAATAAAAGTTGTAAGAGGAAAGTTTATCCCTGTCTGCTTTATTTTCAGCAGCATAAGAATAAACTTCCATCTTTAATTCTGATACTTTCAGTCTTTAATAGCTCATTTCCACAATTTTAGAAGCATCTTGAGGAGTCAGTTTTTTATATTCTCCCAAACCAAGCCAGTTTCTCTCAGTGAATGCTTTTTCCACTCTTTCAGCCGTTCCTTTATAATCCTCCGTATATTCAGAAAGCTTCGTATCAATATTCAAGCTGTGGAAGAATTCTTCCAGCTTTTTGATTCCCAGTTCTGCTTTTTCATCAACCGTTCCGTCTTTAATTCCCCAGACTCTTTCCGCATACTGAGCCAGTTTACCTTTTTTGGTTTCGAAATTATAACGGTAATGAGACGGAGCAATAATGGCTAAAGTTCTTGCATGATCGATCCCGAAATAAGCCGTAAGTTCATGTCCCATTGCGTGAACCGCCCAGTCTGTAATCACACCCTTCTGAATCAGTCCGTTAAGAGCCATTGTACAGCACCACATGAAATTTCCGGCTGCGTCATAATCAAATTCCTCCGCCAGAACTTTCGGAGCCGTTTCCTGTATACTGATCAGAATACTTTCTGCAATTCTTTCCTGAAGATCTGCCGAAGAAGGAGCCGTCATATATTGTTCCAAAACGTGAGTATAAGCATCCGTTAAACCATTAACGATCTGTCTTTGCGGAATAGATCTCACCACTTCCGGATCTAGAACCGAGAATTGAGGAAATAATCCCGGACCTCCCGAAGACAATTTTTCGTTGGTTTCTCTTCTGGAAATCACGTAACCCGAATTCATCTCAGAGCCCGTTGCAGGAAGTGTAAGAACAGTCCCGAAAGGCATTCCTTCGCCTTCAAAAGTTCTTACAGGTTTCGTAAGGATTTCCCACGGTTCTCCACCGTAATTTGCAGCAGCGGAAAGAAACTTTGTTCCGTCGATTACAGATCCGCCTCCGACAGCCAAGAGAAAAGTAATATTATTTTCTTTGATAAAGCGTAAAGCATTAATTAATACTTCATATTCCGGATTGGCAGGAACGCCTCCGAATTCATGCACTTCATGATCTTTTAAAGCTTCTTTTACCTGATCGTAAACACCATTGTTTTTGATGCTTCCGCCTCCGTAAATCATTAAAATTTTGGCATCTGCAGGAATTTCTTTTGAAATTTTAGCAATTTCACCTTTTCCGAAAAGTATTTTGGTTGGATTTTTTAGTTCGAAATTAAGCATTGTTCTTAAATTTATTTGAATTCAAAATTACGCAATACCACACAAAAACTAAGTTAATAAAGTTTTAAAATTTTAATGATTCTCTTTTATTAAAACTATTGAATTTTGTTGAATAATCATTAAAAGATCACATAAGAAGAAAATCAAAGATTTTCAAAAACTAATGTGTTCTGATATAAAGCTTAGAAATTATTTTAAATCTTATGTGACTTTGTGTTTAAAAAACTCTTTCATTCAATCTACAACACTGTCATTTTGAGCGCAACAAAGTGGAGTCGAAAATCTCAAAAAACTTCATATAAATAGATTCTTCATTGCAAATTGCTTCATAAAATTCCATTCAGAATGACAAAAAAACAAAAAAAACTTTAATAAGCTCCGTTACTTTTTACCTCTAATTTTCCGGTTTTTCTATTGATTTTAATGAAAAAAGATTCTTTAGTTTCAGAACCATTTTTAGATTTTGAAAGATACAGCGAAATGTGCTGATCTTCAATTTTATAAGAACTTCCCAATTGATTGGCGCTGTCAACCGTATATTCGAAAGTATTGGCAATTAAAATAGCTTCCGGAAGATTGTCTACAAATCCGATAAAATCTCTTAGCTGCTGTTCGTTTGAAAAATATTTCGACCGGCTTTTTTCACAGACTAAAATGTAGGAAAAGCAATTTTCTCCGATACATTTCTGAAAAAATCCTTTTTCCGGTGCAGGATCATTCAACGTCATCAAATCCGGCATCTGGCTTTCGTAAATAATGGCTTTATCAGGATCGGGATTATTTCTGAGAACACTCCAGTATTCGTATTTTTTATCCGGAACGATAAAAGGGTAGAGTAGTTCTGTATTATCAAGGATTTCCGGAATTTTTTTGAAGTCTGCAGGAACGGTTTTCTGGCTGAATATCCAACCTGAGCAAAGCAGTAAAACCGGAAATAATACTTTCATTCTTTTGTTTTTGCAAATGTAGCGAACAGAAATTTACTGGAAAATAATTTTGTAGTAGCCGTTCTCGTCTTTCACATCAATTCCAATGCCAGTAAACGTGAGTTTGTTGATCTGAAAACCATCGCAGCCTCCTTTAAATTCCGACGACTGGATGGTAAAAGTGAAATTTTTAATATTGGAAGTAAACGTATAATTTTTCGTTCCGTTGTAAGCACCCACATTTTCCAGAATAACCATATCATCATTGGTTTTCGTAAGCTGAATATTAGTCTGGTTTTCTTCTTTCACCGAATAATTGGTAAGCGTTCCGTCCGTTATTAGATTCACATCGTTGGAATCCACAAATTTAAAAGCAATCGGTTGTGGCGCATTGTAGCAGTCTTCGCCGCAGGCGGAGAAAAGGAGAAGGGGAAGTAGGAATAGGAGTATTTTTTTCATGGGATTATGGATTGATGGTTGGTGTAGAATAGGTATTTAAATTTTTATTTCAAAATTATTTCCTAACATCTTTGAATCTTAGTATAGTAATAAGTTTTTAAATAAATATAAAATTTATAGAGTGTTTTTTTCTAAATAATTCAAAATATTGTTTTTGATTGCTAACGGTAAGCATTCGGTACTTCCGCGAAAATTTAAAAAAGGTTTATAAGTAATACTCTTATATTTTAATTTTATATTTTGCTCAATTGACATTGCTAATTCTCCGCTTAATTTTTTTTCAAAAAGTGTGGTATAGGAGTATGGAATTTCGCCTCTTGTAACTCTATCATCAACACCTTTTATTGTAACTCCAAATTTTAAAAATCTTTCACTATTTCCATAAAGCTCTAATAAATAAACAAATTTTATTTTATCTGCCCATTCACTTTTGTGAAATCCACTTTTTCCTGTTTTATCACATTCGTCACATCCTCTTCTATCTGAATAATGAGCACGAGGTCTTAATTGAAAATCTCCATGTATTTTACATACAATAGTTACTCTAGTTTCTGTTGTTTTATATACAACTTTTGAATAATCATATTTGTCACCATGTACTTCAATTGAACGTTTTAAAAAATCTTCTAAAGTTGTTCTAGCCATAATTAATATTATCTTGGTTATTGAAAACAAATTTATATAATTTTCAACTAAACACCATTTGAATTCCACTCAAAATCCCCTACATTTGTTATATGATACACGACCAACGCGCAGAAAAATTCAGGCAGATCGTGGAAAATAAGTTCCAGATCTACAATTCATTGTTTATGAGCCTGCCTTATGATAAAATGACGAATATCGGGATGCTGCTTCCGTTCCTTTGTGAAGAAAGCAAAATCGGCTATGAAGCCGGAAAAACGCCTGAAGAAATCGTTGAAGAATTCTTTAAAAATCATACCGATCTGCAGACTGAAGAACAGAAAACAGAACTTCTTTTCAAAATCATTCAATACATTGAAAGACAGGTGGTTTTGTTTGACAGTATTGAAGATGCTGCATTTCCGAACCTGCATTCCGAAAGTGATAACGGAACGGTAACCAATATGTACGAACGTTCGCTTCAGGATCATAAATTGGAAAAAGTGCGTGAAAAACTGAAAGATTTTGCCATTAAAATTGTGTTTACGGCGCACCCGACACAGTTTTACCCGAATTCTGTACAGAGAATCCTTCACGACCTCAGAAATGCCATTACAACCGATTCTATCACGAATATCGATATGCTTTTGCAGCAGTTGGGGAAAACGCCGTTCGTTAATAAAGAAAAACCAACTCCGATTGATGAAGCGTTGAGCATCATTTATTATTTGAGATATGTGTATTACGATACCATCGGAGAACTTTTCACGAAAATAAAAACAACATTCGAAAACGATCATTTTCACTTACATGAAGATCTGATCCAGCTTGGTTTCTGGCCGGGAGGAGACCGCGACGGAAATCCTTTTGTAACGGCAGAAGTCACGAAAAGAGTAGCAGAAGAACTGCATACTGCAATTTTAAAAGCCTATTACAACAACCTGAAATCGGTTCGGAGAAGGTTGAGTTTCAGAGGCGTTTCAGAGGTTTTAACAAAACTGAGCAACGAACTGTATTCCGCGATTTTCAGAAATGAAAAAATTACGGCAGATGATATTATCAAAAGACTGGAAGAAGCCGAAAAAATCCTCGTGGAGCAGCACAATTCATTGTTCCTTGATCAGTTGGTGAATTTCAAAGACCGTGTGAAGATTTTCGGGACGCATTTTGCGACTCTGGATGTTCGGCAGGACAGCAGAATCCATCAGAAAGTGATTGATGAGGTTTTTGCTAAAGTATTCGGAGCCATTGATGCTACGCACGAAGAAAAATTCAATAAGCTAATTCAGGTTAGTGAAAAAGTAAATCCGGATGATTTTGAAGATATTGTAAAAGATACTTTGCTTACGGTTTCCCAAATTTCAGAAATCCAGCAACTGAACGGATTGAGAGGAATGAACCGTTATATTATTTCCAATTCCGATGCGGTAAAAGATGTGATGAATGTGTATGCATTTTTCAAAGTCTGCAGTTATCAGGAAGAAGAAATCAATATGGATATCGTTCCGCTTTTCGAAACAATGGAAGGTCTTGCCAATGCAGAAAATGTAATGAACGAATTGTACCAAAATCCTGTTTATAAAAAGCATCTGGAAAAAAGAGGAAATCAGCAGACCATTATGTTAGGTTTCTCGGACGGAACGAAAGATGGTGGTTATCTGAAAGCGAATTGGGAAATTTACAAAGCCAAAGAAGTGTTAACGAAACTTTCCGAGCAAAACGGAATTAAAGTCGTGTTCTTCGACGGGCGAGGCGGTCCTCCTGCAAGAGGGGGCGGAAAAACCCACGATTTCTATGCTTCACAAGGGAAAACCATTGCGAATAATAAAATTGAATTAACGATTCAGGGACAGACGATTACGAGTATTTTCGGAAATAAAGAACAGGCAAAATATAATTTCGAGCAACTTTTAACAGCCGGAGTGGAAAATGATGTTTTCAAAAATTCGAAAAAAGAATTAACCGAAAAAGAAAGGGCGTTAATCATCGAACTGGCTGAAATCAGTTATAAAAAATATTCAGATCTGAAAGCGCATCCTATGTTTGTACCCTACCTTCAGGAAATGAGTACGCTCGAATATTACGGAAAAACAAATATCGGAAGCCGTCCGTCAAAAAGAGGAGGTGGAAGTGAGCTGAAATTTGAGGATTTAAGAGCGATTCCGTTTGTAGGATCATGGTCGCAGCTAAAACAGAATGTTCCGGGATTCTTCGGATTTGGTTTTGCGATGCAGCAGTTGAAAGAACAGGGGAGATTTGATGAGGTAAGAGAATTGTACAGAGGTTCGGATTTCTTTAAAACGTTGGTTTTAAACTCGATGATGAGTATGAACAAGACCTATTTTCCCTTGACGTATTATATTAAAAACAACCCGAAATTCGGTGCATTCTGGAATGTTCTGTTTGATGAATACAATCTTTCCAAAAATATTATGCTGGAATTAACAGGCTTTAAAATGCTTCAGGAAGAAGATCCGCTTTCCAGAAAATCGGTGAAAATCCGCGAGAGAATCGTTTTGCCTTTGCTGAGCATTCAGCAATATGCATTAATGAAAATTCAGAAAGGAGAAGGCGATCTGGAAGCATATGGAAAACTGGTGACGCGTTCTTTATTCGGAAATATTAATGCAAGCAGAAATTCGGCTTAGTAGAAAATAATACCAATTAGTCATTACTTAATTTAGGATACAATTAAAAAATTTCACGATAATTCTGGTCGTAAAAACAGGACAATTATTTATTGATTTTTAATTACCATGAAGGAAGAAAATATAGAACGGCTCAATTCTCTGTTTTCCAATTTAAAAACGGAAGAACAAAAACTGCAGGAAAGTCTTGCCAAGAAGAAAAGCGAGGAAGATATGTTTATTGAAGGGTTCAGAACACTGAGTAAAAACCTCATTGAACCCAAAATGCAGGAATTCAGAAGGATGTTGAGAGAAAACGGATTTGGCTGTAAAGTAACTTTTAATGAAGAAAATAAAAACGGTTTGGGCGTCAATTCACAAACCCATATGAAACTTCAGATTTCCAGAAATGTGGAATCTAATTTTTATGCGAATGATAAATTTCCGCACATCATGTTCGTTGCCGATAAAAATCTGAAACGCATCGGAATTCATCAGGACACAATTTTTCAGAACGGAACGGGAACCGCTGCTTTCAAAGAACAGAAATACACTCTTGAAACAATTACCGAAGAAAATATTGAAAAAGAAATTTTAGAATCGATTGAAAACATATTGATGAACAGATAGAATAAATTACCTGTCAATTATTTTATCATAAGCCTTCTACAGGCTCAGTGTTACACCGTTGAAAATAACAGTCTGCACCGGAGAAGTCATACTGAGCTTGTGGAAGGATCTTTTTTACTTTAAAATTTAAAGCTCTAAAAATTTTTGGTATACCAGAAAACAAGTGCCGTAAACATAAAGGTGAGAATAAACCAGACAAAAGCCGTCACTACAATTCCTGCTGCACCATACAGAATAATACTGAAGGTTTTGTTCGCGGTTCCTGAATTTTTCAACAGGGTATAAGTTTCGCCTTTAAAGAAACGAACTGCTAAAAATATCAGAAATCCAATACAGCTAACCGTAGAAAACAGCACCCCCATTAAAGGCTCAAAAATAGGTCCGCAAGATAAAACAGTCATCATTTTTATTAATTATTTACATTCAGGTGAAAATATCTCGGATCGGGATATTGAAATTCAAAATTCAGCTCTTCCATTAATTTTGCAGGGGAAATTATTCTTCCGCTTCTTCTTCTCTCCCCTTCATAAGTCAGACCTTTCTGCGCATTGATTATTTCTTCTTTGTTGGGATGAATCGGCGCAACAACATTATAAACTTTAGTCTGAGATTTCTGGTCTAACATCTTTTCAACAACCGAACAGATGTCTGCATAATGAATATGATTCACCAACTGATCCAGATGAGATATATTGTAGTTTTTCAGCAGTCTTTCACCACCCATTAAACCGCCCAGTCTCAGAATATTGGTTTGAGGGAATTTCTCCAGCATAAAGTTTTCACTTTCCACTTCCGCTGCTGGAAGATCATCCTCCGAAAACTCTTTTTCGATATCCGGGTAAACGCCTGTGGAACTTGTATAAAAAATCTGACGGTTAAAATCTCCGATAAAACGAAGCAGGTTTTCTCTTTTTCCCGTCATAAGAATTCTGGAACCTCTTAATCCTGAAAAAGGAACGGCAAAAATAATGGTGTCCAGTTCAGAAGCTATTTTCCACGGTTTCATGTCAGCATCAGTTTCATCTGGAAATTTTACAAGATCCGCATGATATCCTTTAGATTTCAAAACATCCAGTTTTGCTTCCGTTGTGGTGGTAGAAAAAATTTCATAGTTTTTCGACAGACGTTCCGCCAAATGGTTTCCCAACCAGCCACAGCCGATGATCCCGAGTTTCTTCATATTTTTTATTTCCTGAAAATTACAATTTTATTATGGTTTTTCAGCGCTGAAAATTGTAAAAAACAAGCTAAATATAATCGCTTTTTTTAACCGCAAAAGATAATGAGAAAGCCCAGTTTCAGAATAATTAAAGCCCTTAAAAGCATAAAAATCAAAGATTTTTAAAACTGTTGTGTTCTTTTTATTCTTATGCTTATTATCTTTTATAAATGCATCAAAATCTTTTGTGGCTTTTGTGGTTAAAAAAAAGTGCTTACATTTTCAACTCGTAAATCTTTAATTTTTAACAGATTCTTCACTGCATCACGCTTCGCAAAATTCCATTCTGAATAATGGAGTAACTCTACTGTTTCAAGGTGTAACACATCAATCACATGAGTTTTTGTTTATTTTCAATACTTAGAAGATCACAGAAGAAGAAAATGATAGGTTTCTTTAATCTGGAAACGGAATGTTAATTTTTGTTTTAAATAGAGCAAATCTATTACGAAGGTCTTTTTAAAATCGATTTTTAGGTCTACCTTTAGTATAGACAAATTTTAACCTTACCAATATTAAAAAAATAAAAGATTTATGAGTTCAGCAAACAGTCCGTCATTTCATGAAATATTCAAATCCGAAAACGAAATTCCCGAAGAATATAAAGTTCCCGAAATTCATCAGCGGGAATACCTTCTCAATGGCGAATTGGTAGAATGGAACGGAGAGATGCAGAATATTTATTCTCCGGTCTGTATCCGTACAGAAAATGGTCTGGAGAGAAAACTGTTGGGAAGCATCCCGAATATCGGTCCCGATGAAGCCATGAAAGTTTTGGATGCCTGCGTAAAAGCGTATGACAACGGACTGGGAGAGTGGCCAACAATGTCTGTGGAAGGAAGAATAAAATGTATGCAGAAATTTGTATACTTAATGATTCAGCAGAGAGATCTTGTGATCAGATTGCTGATGTGGGAAATCGGAAAAACATTAGCAGATTCCACGAAAGAATTCGACAGAACGGTGGATTACATCAACCAGACGATTGATGCACTGAAAGATCTCGACAGAGAATCTTCCCGTTTTCAGCAGGCGGAAGGTACGATTGCCCAAATCAGAAGAGCTCCGCTTGGTGTGGTGTTAAGCATGGGACCTTTCAATTATCCTTTAAATGAAATCTTCACGACGCTGATTCCGGCGTTGATTATGGGAAATACGATTCTGTTTAAACTTCCAAAACATGGTGTTTTAGCACATTACCCTTTATTAAGTGCTTTTAAAGAAGCTTTCCCGAAAGGAACGGTAAATACGTTGTACGGAAAAGGTTCTGAAATTATTACGCCGATCATGGAAAGCGGAAAAGTGAATGTTCTTGCGTTCATCGGATCGAGTAAAGTTGCGAATGGGCTGAAAAAACTGCATCCAAAAGTTAATCGTTTAAGAGCGATTTTAAGTTTAGATGCTAAGAATGCGGCTATCGTTACAAAACACGCCAATCTGGATGTTGCCGTGAGCGAATGTATTTTGGGATCTCTGTCTTTTAACGGACAACGATGTACCGCTTTGAAATTGATTTTTGTTCAGAAAGAGGTGGCAGAAGAATTTACCAGCAAATTGACAGAAGCCGTTTCTGCCATGAAACCGGGACTTCCTTGGGAAAAAGACGTGAAAATCACTCCGCTTCCGGAAGTGAATAAGCCTTCTTATCTGAAAGAATGTATAGATGATGCGCTGTCGAAAGGTGCTAAAGTTTTAAATGAAAACGGTGGTTTTACAGAAGAATCTTTTGTTTTTCCGGCAGTGGTTTATCCGGTAAATCATGAAATGAAGTTGTATCATGAAGAGCAGTTCGGTTCTGTAATTCCGGTGGTTCCTTTTGATGATATCGAGGAACCCATCGAGTATCAGGTTCATGCAGATCATGGAATGCAGGTGAGTATTTTCAGTGAAGATGCGATGGAAGTTTCAAAATTAATCGATCCTTTTGTGAATCTGGTAAGCCGAGTGAATATCAATTGTCAGGCTCAGCGCGGACCGGACGTTTTCCCGTTCACCGGAAGAAAAGACAGTGCGGAAGGAACACTTTCTGTTTTTGATGCGCTTCGTTCGTTTTCAATCCGCTCTTTGGTGGCTGCAAAAGTTACAGATTCCAATAAAAATCTCCTGAACACGATTGTAAGAGATCATGATTCTAATTTCCTGAGTACAGATTATATTTTTTAATTAATGATCTTTTAATATGATTTTGATACTTTATTAAAAGTTAACATGAGTAAGAGTTTTTTTTAAACATATTAGTCACATAAGATTTTATAATAATTTTAAGCATTATTAGAACACATTAGTTTATAAAAATCTTCGATTTTCTTCTTTTAAGCAATTTGATTATTCTTAAGCCTAGCTTTATTTTTTGCGGCTTAATTTGAAATTAGTTAAATAACGACCATAAAACAAAATCCGCAATCTGAAAGGACTGCGGATTATTTGATTAGTAAAAATCAAAAACATATATTTGGAAGAAAAGTTATTTTTCCGTTAAAAATCTGCTGATAATACTGTTTAAATCATCTGCGTGGGTTACATTTAAACCGTGAGGCGCACCTTCAATGATAACAAATTCATTATTGGCAATTCCCTGTGCAGCCTGTTTTCCCGCAGTATCAATCGGAACAATATTATCCGAGTCTCCATGAACAATCAGTGTTCTTACGTTAACGTTGGCTAATTCGGGACGGAAATCTGTATTTGCCCAGCTTTCAGCACATTTTATGGTGGCAATAGGATTCGCGAAAGAAGCAATTGCCCAGTCGAAATCCAGTTGTTTCTGGCTTACAGGCTTTGAAAGCATTCCGAAATTATAAAAATCTTTGTGGAAAGATTCAAGGAAAGTGATTCGGTCTGTTTTCAGCGCATTCATTATCTCGTCCAGTTTTTCCTTAGGAACTCCGTCCGGATTGTCTTCTTTCTGTTTTACAATCGGAATGATGGATGAAATTAAAGCGACTTTGTCTACATTTTCTGAACCATAATTCGTTAAATAACGCACGACTTCTCCACCTCCCATAGAAAATCCGAAGAGGATAACATTTTTAAGGTCTAACTGTGAGATGATTTCATAAAGATCTTTTGCCAGTCCGTCATAATCGTATCCGTCATAAGTTGGTGAAGATTTTCCGAAACCTTTTCTGTCGTATGCGATCACGCGGTATCCTAAATTTAAAAGTACCGGAATCTGCATTTCCCACGATTTTCCGCTTAAAGGCCATCCGTGGATTAAAATAATGGGTTGTCCGGATCCGAAATCTTCATAGTAAAGCTGAACGTTCTGATCGTCCTGTTTTGTAATGTAAGGCATATTTATATTTTTGGTGTTACTGATGAATTTCAAATATTAAGCCATAAATAACAATGTGGTATGTAAAAATTTAAAACAATTATTGTAACAAAATGCAGCATTTCCTACTAACTGAAGCATAGCCTAAAAAATGTCTTTACTGGAAAAGGAATTCTTAGAGAAAATTGAAAAGCATAAAGGAGTGATTTTCAAGATCTCGAAGATGTACATGGATAATCCCGACGATCAGAATGATCTCTATCAGGAGATCATCTATCAGGCGTGGAAATCCTACAGCGATTTTCAGAAAAAAAGTGAATTTTCCACATGGCTGTACAGAACCGCCCTTAATACCGCCATTGTCTTTCTCCGAAGCGAAAAAAAACGTAGTTTTATACAGAATCAGAGTATAGAAAATCTCCGTGTTCAGCAGGAATCTTATAATGATGCAGAGGATAGGAATATGAAAATGATGTATGAAGCGATCCATCAGCTAAGTCCTATTGACAAAGCGTTGATTTTTTTCTATCTGGAAGATTTTCCGGGAAAGGAGATAGCCAGACAACTGGGAATAACGGAGGTAAATGCAAGAGTGAAGCTGAACCGGGCGAAAACAAAACTGAAAGAAATTATCGAAAAACAAACGGCTCTCTAAACTATAAGGTATGAAATTAGAAAATTTTAAAGAACTCTGGGAAAAAGATCATCAGGAGCTTCCGGAAATTTCTTTGGAAAAGCAGAACGAAATACATTCGCCACTGGAAATGATCAGAATCAACATGAAAACTGAATTCTGGCTGATGATTCTCACGCTTCCTATGCTTTTAATAGGATTTCCTTTTGCAACGGAAGATTTTAATGTAAAGACAATTTCGATATTAGTCGCTGTTCTTACGTTAGTGATTATCATCTATTTTTATTCAAGATTCATTAAGCTGTATAAAATGCTGAAAAAGACAAGTATTAATACCAATTATGATCTTTTCAACCTCAAAACACAACTTTTGGTTTCTAAGGAAATTTATATTTCATACTACATCTCCTATATTCCTTTAGCCTTTGTTTCTTCTCTTGAGCAGATTGATTTTCAGTTTAATATAGATTACCATTTTGCTGTTTTTGTCGTCAGTTTTTTGATCGCCATTTTTGTTTTGTTTATTTTAATAAAGTACTGGATCTACTATATGTACGGAAAATACATTGAAGATGTTGTATGTCTTGTGGATGAACTTAATGGCGTTGAAGTAGAAATGAAACAAAGAAAAAATAGAGATAAAACGTGGTTTGAACGTTCCCGGAAATATTTCATCAAAAAATTCGGAATTAAAGGAAATATCCTGAACACAGTATTGTGGTTTACTTCCGCTTATGTTTTCATTATTGTATTTTTAACGATTGTCTTATTGGCGGTTATTCTAATCGGCGCAAAGCTTGATTTCATCGACTTGCATATCCTTCAAAAAGCTTTAAACAAAGGGAATTAAAAAATAAATATTCTTAATTTTAATAGAATTGCTGTCTTTTTTGTAACAAACTTTATCTTTTCCTACTAACTGTCAGATTTAATCAAAAAAGAATAATATGAAAAAGACAGTTACAATTGTTAAAGCATTGATTTTTTCATTTGCTATCGGTATTGCACCGCTTTCTCTGGTAAAGGCTCAGAAAAAAGAACGTACAGAGCTTTCTGTGAAAAATTTTCCTAAGCGTATTACTACTTCATCAATGGGAAATTTCAGTGCTGATTTCAGCGGGCAGAATATTCCTTCGGATTATCTTATTAATTATTTAGGGGAGTGGCTGGGAAGTAATGGAGATCATTCTTTTTCACTGGTAAAAACTGCTACGGATGAATTGGGAATTAAACATTCATCTTTTCAGCATTATTATAAAAATGTAAAGGTTGCAGATGAATTAATTCTGGTTCACGAGAAAAACGGGATTCTTACTTTTGTAAACGGAGAATTTACAGACAATATAGATTTACAGATCTCACAGCCGCTTACGAAATCCGAGACAGAAAATATCGTAAGTAATGATATGAAGGCTCCGAATCTCTCCTTTACCGATTTTGAGCAGGTTATCACAAAAGTAAATTCTGCTAAAGGGGTAAAGCTATATTTTGCATCTCAGATTAATGCACTTTCCCTGAAGGCTCTGAAGAGTTATTTGTACTATGTAGATAATGCAACCAAGCAGGTTGTTAAAAAGTTAGAAAAGATTCATCAGCACAATAATGAAATCATAAACATCGCAAAACCTTTTGCAGATACTTCTTCTACAAGTGCCACTTTCTATAAGGGAAATCAGCAGATAACTGTGGATTCTTACAGCGGATCTTACCGATTGAAAGATAATGCGAGAAATATCCATACTTTGAACGGTACCAACTGGGACGGAAACGGAAATACTGCAACCGGTGAGCTTACAGGTGCGATTACTGAATATACGAGTACAACACCTAACTTCACGACAGCAGATACAAAACCTCCTGTTGAAGTTCACTGGGCAATGGCAAAGGCTCATGATTACTATGTGAGCAGACATAACAGGAATTCTTATGATGGCAACGGATCCATTGTAAGAAATTATTACAATATCAATTTTGCAAGTGCAGGACAACCTGCGAACGGAGTAAATGCTGCCGCAATCGATACACAGGGGATTGTAGCGATGGTTTATGGAAACGGCGTTTATCAGGGTTTATCAGGATATTTTAGCCCGTTTGTGGGAATAGATGTTGCAGGTCATGAATACTCTCATTTAATGGTGAGCCGAACAGCAAATCTTGCTTATCAGGGCGAATCAGGAGCTTTAAACGAATCTTTTGCAGATATATTTGGAGCATCAATAGAATTTTATTCTAATATCAGTCCGAACTGGACGATTGGTGAGGGGATTCCGAACCCGGCTCTGGGCTTTACATTTTTAAGAAGCATGTCGAATCCGAACTCGGGTCCTGCAGCATTGGGGTCGCAGCAACCGGATACTTATCAGGGAACTTATTGGGTAGATCCCACAAGTGCTACGGATAATGGGGGAGTTCATACAAACAGCGGGGTAGGAAACTATTGGTTTTATCTTTTATCAGCAGGAGGTTCCGGAACAAATGATATTGGAAATGCATTTAACGTAACAGGAATTACGATCCAAAAAGCCGAAAAAATAGCGTACCGAACACTTGCGAACTATCTTACTGCAAACAGCCAGTTTATAGATGCTTATACAGCCAGTAAACAGGCGGTTACAGATCTTTATGGAGCAACAGGTAACGAGCAGCAGCAAAACGTGAAAGCATGGTATGCAGTAGGCATTGGCAATGGGCTTCTTTCGACCAATGAAGTTAAAAATAATTTAGAGAGTCAATTTAATGTTTATCCAAATCCTGTTAAAAACGGAGTGTTCACCATTGAAAATACTAAGAATGATGCAACCTTCGAAATTTATGATGTTTCAGGAAAACTGGTAAAACAGGATGAAAAATTAAATAAAGGAACCAATAAAATTAATATTTCTGGGTTCCAAAAAGGAATTTACATCATTAAAATTAGTGTAAATGGTACTGCTGTTTCTAAAAAGATAGTAGTAGAATAAGTTTTCAGCATCAAAAAAAACACAATGAATGCCCGGCGGAATATTTCTGCCGGGTTTTTTGTTAAAAAAAATCTTTAAATGTTCTATGTTACCCTGCAACTAGAATTCTACGAAATGTTTAAACAGATTTAAATAAAAAAACTGTAACATTTTTATAAAGGGCAAACTAATTCTATAGAGCGTAAAATTATGACCTCATTAGAACACGAATTTTTAAGAGAAATAGAAAAACATAAAGGAATCATTTTTAAGATTTCTAAAATGTACATGGACGAAAAAGAAGACCGCGATGATCTTTTTCAGGAGATCACCTATCAGGTCTGGAAAGCGTATCCCAAGTTTAAAGGAGAAAGCGAATTTTCGACCTGGCTGTACAGAATTGCCCTGAATACAGCCATTATTTTCCTTAAAAACGAAAAAAGAAGAAGCTTTATAGGAAATGAAGATTTTTCGGAATATAAAATCATTCAGGAAGAATTTGATCATGAAAAAGAAGAAAAACTGAATGCCATGTACAAAGCCATTCATCAGTTGAATCCTATTGACAAAGCTTTTATTTTCTATTATCTCGAAGATTTTTCCGGAAAGCAGATTGCCGAACAGATGGGGATTTCCGAAGGAAATGTAAGGGTAAAAATGAACCGCGCCAAAAACAAGCTGAAAGATATCTTAAACGCAAATACACAATAACATTTAAATCAGACATCATGAATATAGACGACCTTAAAAATACATGGAATGAAGATCATTCTTTCGACGAAACCCCTGAAATAAGCATTGAGCAGAAAAACAGAATCCATCTTCCGCTGGAAAAAATCCGTAAAAATATGCGGATGGAATTTTGGTCTACCGTGGCTATTTTCGTTTTTGCTTTTGCCTTAATTGCCGTCTGTGCAGGATCTTTTAAGTTTAAATTTTACATCACGATTCTTATAGGATCCATGGTTTTTGTAACCTTTTTCTTCTACAGTCAGTTTTTTAAGCTGTATAAAAACATGAGCGAGACGATGATGAAAACGTATGACAGTTTGCAGGATCTTTTGCATCAGTTTAACCTGAATAAGCAGTACTATCTTTCTTTTTATCTGTCTTTTGTGCCGTTCTTGGTCTGTGAACTTATTATCGTCCTCGAATTTATTCCGCGACCGGTTCCTTTAACGGATATGCAAATTGCCATCGCGCTGATTTCTACCATGATCATCACCATGCCTTTGCTGTTTTTACTGGGGAAAGTCTGGTTCAATGGTTTCTACGGAAAATATATTAAACAGATTGAAACGCTTTTCTCTGAACTGAAAAAATAAATTTTTCTTGGTTTTCGGCGGCGAAGCCGCCGAAAACCAAGAAAACCTTTACTGCGTATAATAAGCCGGAAATTCACGCAAAATCGAATACAGATCCCGCCATTCAAAATAAGCCGGACTTGCTGAACTTACATTTTCAAAACCTTGATCTTCAAACAGTTTTTTGGTTCGGGTAACATGAAAATATTGGGAAACAACGATAATACTCTTAAAATGTAACTGAGGCTCAAGATTAAGCGTGTTTTCAACGGTTAATCTTGTGTTATCTCCTTTATTGTCAACGATAATTACAGAATCAGGAATTCCTTTACGAATTAGAAATCCTTTCATTTTATCGCCTTCATAGAAACCCTCTTTTCCCAATCCGCCACTCACGAGAATCTTTTGGATTCTGTGTTGCTGATACAACGCGATTCCGGTTTCCAGACGTTTTTCAAGCCTTGTTGATAAAGTCCCGTCTTCATTCACTTTATTTCCCAGAATAACGGCAAGATCGGCACGTTTTCCCTGATCAGAAAGACCATCGGTAACAATATAAATGGAGTGAATGATAAACCATAAAAACAGAGCAGTAGCTATGATTTTTAAGATTTTTAAAATACTTTTTTGCATTAGTTATGGGTTTTTTTCTTTTTCAATTTCAGTCATGATCCAATCCAATTGAGGATCTTTTTTCTCAAGAATATCCTCCATGGTTTCAGAAACTTTTACATCCGGAACAACCCCCTTTTTAGTATCAGTAAACGTAATATTGGGCTGTACCAGAAGAACTCCAATGGGCAGATCGATCTTGGAATTAGGCAGTGTCTGATAAGAGTAAAATCCGGCAACCGTACCGTCATTGGCTCCGCCGGTTTCCTCACCCACAAGAACTGCTTTCTTATCATTTTTAAGCTTTGAGGTTAAAATAGAAGATGCTGAAAAACTCGAGCCATTAATCAGCACAAAAACTTTCCCTTTAAAAACATCATTTTTGGGTTTGGATACTTTGTCGGCTCTTGTTTTGTAATAAAATTTGCCGTCTTTTTTATAAGTGCTGAAAGTCTGTCCGAAGAAAAATGCAGGATACATCAATGTTTTGAAAGCATACTGCAAAAAACCGGATTTTCTGAAATAATTGGTTTTCAGAGGCGACGATTTCGAGATTACCTGTGACGGTTTTATCAAAGTATAAGGTTCAGAACTCAGGTAAGAATACAGATTATTAATTTCTTCAAGCGAACCGCCGTAATTGTTCCGAATATCAATAATTAAATATTTTGCATCTGCTTTTTTAATCTTTCTGAACGTTTCTTTATAAAACTTTGAAGAAAAAACACCCGAAAAACTTTTCACCTGAATGTAAGCAACCGTACTGTCCTGATCTAAAAATTTAAAATTCCGGTTATAAGAATTGCTCAAAGCAACGTAATCATTCACTTTTTTCTCCTGCGTCCGCTTTTTGTTTTCCTTGTCTTTCTTAAGATCCTCGTCAGATTTTGATTCCCTTGTGAGTTCATATGTCCTCTTTTCCCCATGATAAACCGTTTCCAGAGTTGCGTGGTCTTCGTAGCCTTTTTCTGCAACATAATAATTGAAGAAAACATCCTTCAGGAAATAAGGCTGAAAAGTCGTGTTGAAACCATCACTGCTGATGAGTTTTTTATACCGTTTAATATATTCAGAAACAGGAACCTTATCGATCGAGAGAATTTCTGTTCCCGGCTTTATATTTTGGATCGAATCTTTATTTTCGATAATGTAAAGCCTGTCGTTTTTCACATAATATTCAAAACGGCTGAACATTCCTTTCTTTCCTTCCAGCGTTTTAATTTCCTTTTTGCTAATTCTCTTGGACGGAATTCTCAGCGAAAGATGACCTTCACGGATTTCCGCAATCACAGGCTGCAATTTAAAATAAAACTGAAGCGGCGTAAGCGGTTCCTGAATCGTTTGTTTAAGACTGTCAAACTTAAAATCAAGTGTTTCCCTGGTGATGTACCAGTACAGATTTGGGTGCGTTCCCTTCAGTTTAGAATAGGCAAAATCAACATCCTCTTTCAGTTTTTCGGGGGAAATACATACTTTCTGCTGCTCATTATGCTTTTTTACAGACACACAAGAGCATAGCGAGACAATTAATACTAATATGAAATAATTTCTGAGGCGCATTTTCAATTTTACCAATGCTAAAATAATTACTTTACCCCAATGAATTGTTGATGTTTACCATAAACAACTAAAATACTTAAAATTTTAACATATTTCAAATTAAATAAAGCATTTTGGATTTCGCCAGTTTGTATTAAACTTGTTTAAACTAATTTCAGAATTAACCGCAAAAGGGACAAAAGATGATGTTAAAGCGAATTTCCAAGATAATCAAAGCGCTCAAAAGAATAAAAATCAAAGATTTTTAAAAACTATTGTGTTCTTTTTCATTTATAATGATCAGCTTTAAATAAAAAATTTAGTAGATCTTTTGTGACTTTTGCGGTTAAATAAAAGTTTAAACAGACTTATTATTAAAATGAAGTCGTTTAAATTCATTTTAAATTTAACCTCAAAAGGTATGTTAATATGCAAATTATTTTTTAAATTTGTTTAAACTATTTTTTGGGAAAGCTATTGTTTATCCCGTTCAGACAGGCGAAACCCTGTCTGTATTTTTATTTTCTTCATAATTGATATTGAATTCTTCCTCTTTTTTCCATTTAAGTATTCAGCTTAAACAACTAAAGTGTTACAATCTTTTGCATCTTTTGCGGTAAAAAAGTTTAGACAAGTTTAATAAATGAAACGCAATTGCGAACAAAAAACATTCACAAAAACTCCGAAAAAAAACTTTGTGAAACTGACGTTAAAAATAATCGCTAAAAATTGTTCAGATAAAAAATAAAGGAATTTCAGTTTTAAATCGTCATAGCTTATAAAGTCATACATTTGACAATTATTTTAAGAAATGGTTTATACAATTATTGCAGTCGCAGTTTTAGTGGTTTTATTATATTTTGTAATAACAGGACAGGAAGTCTTTGGCGCGGAAGCAAAAGGAGAAAGATTGAAAAGAATGCAGCAGTCCGCTCATTACAGAGACGGTCAGTTTCAGAACCTCAGCGAAACACCTTCTCTTGCAGAAGGATATTCCATGCCGAAAGTAGTGTTCGATTTCTTTTTTGCTAAAAAAAATCCGCTTTTAAAGCCACTGAAAAATATTCCATCCATTCATACAGATTTAAAAAACCTTCCTAAAAATGAAGATATTTTTGTGTGGCTGGGACATTCTTCGTATTACATTCAGACCGATGGCGTTTCATTTCTTATTGATCCGGTGTTAAGTTCTTACGGTTCGCCGTTTAAGTTTTTTAATAAGGCCTTTTCCGGAGCCGATATTTTTAAGCCCGAAGATATTCCGGAGCTTGATTATCTGTTGATTACCCACGATCATTACGACCATCTGGATTATCCTACGGTAAAAGCCATTAAAAATAAAGTAAAAAAAGTCATTTTACCATTGGGAGTCGGTTCACATCTGGAAAGATGGGGTTATGAACCGGAACAGCTCATCGAAGACGAGTGGGGAAGTGAAGTTGTTTTAAAGAATGATCTTAAAATAATTTATACCCCTGCAAGACATTTTTCAGGAAGAAAAGTAAAACGAAATGTCACACTCTGGACTTCCTATGTTCTGGAAACTCCAACAAAGAAACTGTTTTTAGGCGGAGACAGCGGCTACGACACCCATTTCAAAATGATCGGTGAAAAATATGGATCTTTCGATTATGCGTTTATGGAAAACGGGCAGTATAATGAAGCATGGAAATACATCCATGCGTTGCCGGAAGATGTTATTCAGGCAAGTATTGAGGTAAAAGCAAAAAACATCATTCCGGTGCATTCGTCCAAATTCGCATTGGCACTTCACGCGTGGAACGAACCACTGGAAAAAGTAACGAAGCTCGGAAAAGATAACAATCTTAATATTTTAACACCCATGATCGGCGAACCTGTTGATCTGAATGCTTCAGATAATAAGTTCAGAGTTTGGTGGAAAGATTAATTTACGCGTGCCAAATGTCTTTGTATCGGGCAGGATGATTTTCAAACTGCTGTCTTACAAAATCACATTCAGGATCTACCAGAAGATCTTTTTCTTCGGCATAGCGAACAAGTTCATCCAAAAGCATTTTGGCGTAGCCTTTTCCTTCATGCTCCTCTTCAAGTTTGGTGTAGTAGACAATTAAAAGTCTGCCGTCGATCTCAATGGACATATAGCCCGACTTTTTTCCGTCAATAAGTATCTGCAATTCATCCTGATACGGAGATACTTCAAATTTTATATTTTCCATACGATTGAGATTTTTCGGTGATTGAAAAAGATTGGAGAACTTTTCTCCTTTTAAAATTACAAATTAAAACTGAAATCTGCTAAAATTTTAAGAATTTTTAAAACCGTTAAGAAAAATTTATGAATAGATTATAAATGTTAGTAAATCAATGATTTATATATGGTTTGATGATCTTTAAAAATGATTAAAAATATTTTGGCATTCAAATTGAAAATTTCTGTACAGTAGAATTTAAATTGAATGAAAGATAAAAAAGTTAATCATAATAATGATGTTGGTAGGAACCTTTGGTTTATCCTACGCACAGACAGATTATTATAGCGATTACAGAAGAAGCATCTCAGATGTGAACTGGCAGAGCGTAATTTCAGATCTGGTGCTTTCAACAACACAGGCAAACCAGATTTATGCACTGAACAATCGTTACAAAGATTATGATTCCTGGAACAGAGTATATGATAATAATCCTGATTGATGGAGAAATGACCGTTATGTAGAGTTGGAAAGGATTTTAGGAAGGGATAAATATGCTAAACTTAAAAACAGATATTATAAAGGACAAAATCCTGTAGCAGTTTACAATAGAAATAAAAATAATGACAAACGCTATAAACACATGGATAAAAAAGCCAAAGCTTACAGGTACAAACACGGAAAAGGTCATCATTAAAACCAATTAATCAATTATATTTAATCTTAAATGGCTGGTCGAAAGATCAGTCGTTTTTATTTTATCTATAATGATTATTTCATCATCATATTTATGTTTGAATTTTATAATTTTGAAGCATGGAATCTAATGAAACTGTAAAAGGATTTTATCAACGCGTCGGTCTGGAGTGCATCAAAACTCCCGGAGTTGGACATTTTAATGTTTTTTCACGCGAAAACTGCTCACTCATTACGCCGTACAGCAGAAGAGATTATTATAAAATTTCGTTAATCATAGGGAAAGGAAAACTGCATTATGCCGACAAATGGATCTATGTGGATAGGCCTGCTTTGCTTTTTTCGAATCCGGTAATTCCTTATTCTTGGGAAGCAGAAGACAATGATCAGAAAGGTTTCTTCTGCCTATTTACAGATCATTTTGTGCATGACGGAAACCGTCTGGGAAATCTTCAGGATTCCCAGCTCTTCAAAATTGGCGGAACTCCCGTCTTCTTTATCAATGAAGAACAGCAGAAAACCGTTGCCGATATCTTTATTAAAATGATGAACGAAATTCAGTCCGATTATCTTCATAAATATGATATGCTGCGTGCTTACCTTCATCTTCTGATCCACGAAACAATGAAAATGCATCCTGCGGAAAATTTTGAACCTTATCAGAATGCTTCGCAAAGAGTAGCTTCCTTATTCATGGAATTGCTGGAAAGACAATTTCCGATTGACAGTCCCGAAAGATTTTTAAAACTTAAAAGTCCGGTAGATTATGCCGAAAGTCTTTCCATTCACGTCAATTCATTAAACCGTTCCGTAAAGGAAATTACGGGAAAAACGACAAGTCAGCAGATTGCGGCAAGAATTATTCAGGAAGCTCATGCCTTATTAAAACATACCGACTGGAATGTCTCTGAAATTGCCTACGGATTAGGCTTTGAAGAACCTGCCTATTTTACCAATTATTTTAAAAAACAAACCGGAATGACCCCCAATGCAGTAAGAACTGCGCTTGTTTGAATTTTATAATTCTTCGTTTGAATTCTATATTGAAATCATTCTTTAGCTGTTATA
Source organism: Chryseobacterium sp. C2(2020) (assembly GCF_014218915.1). Taxonomy (NCBI): domain Bacteria; kingdom Pseudomonadati; phylum Bacteroidota; class Flavobacteriia; order Flavobacteriales; family Weeksellaceae; genus Chryseobacterium; species Chryseobacterium sp. C2(2020). The sequence goes on along the minus strand of NZ_JACLCT010000001.1, from coordinate 78,625 downwards.
ATTTTGTACTGTAAATTTAAAATCACAAGCTATCATGAAATTTAGAAAATTAGGAAACACCGGAAAAGAATTATCAGCCATCGGTTTGGGATGTATGGGAATGCTTACGGACCCACAGATGAACAGGAAAGCATCAAAACCCTTCATAAATCGCTAGATCTGGGGATCAACTTTTGGGATACAGCCGATATGTATGCCAACGGAGAAAATGAAAAATTAATTTCAAAAGTTTTGGTTCCGAACCGTGACAAAATTTTTATCGCAACCAAATTCGGATTCCGTTTTAAAGACGGACAAGCCGGTCACAGCGACGCTTCGGGAACGTATTTTGACGGTTCGCCGGAATGGATTAAAAAGGCAGTAGATTTAAGCCTTCAGCGCCTCAAAATTGATGAAATCGATTTGTATTATGCGCACAGAGTAGACCCGAACATTCCTGTGGAAGAAACGGTAGGTGCAATGGCAGATTTGGTAGAGGCTGGAAAAGTAAAATATTTAGGTTTATCCGAAGCTTCTGCGGAGTCGATCAGAAAAGCACATAAAATTCATCCGATTACCGCGCTGCAGTCAGAATATTCCCTGCTTACGAAAGATGTCGAGCGTGAAATTCTGCCTGTAATCCGTGAACTGGGAATCACTTTAATTCCTTATTCACCTTTAGCAAGAGGACTTTTTTCAAATATTAACGAAGCTCAGAACTTTACGGATGGAGACTTCAGAAAGTCTTTACCGCGTTATCAGGAAAAATATCTTGAAAATAACAGAAATTTAGCTCAGGAGATCAATGATTTTGCGGCTTCAAAAGGCGTAAAAGGAACTCAGCTTGCTTTAGCATGGGTTCTGAATCAGGGAGAGGACATCATTCCGATTCCGGGAACGAAACGCATTCAATATCTCGAAGAAAATATTGAAGCAGCCAAAATTGAGTTTTCAGAATCCGACCTGAAAACTATAGATTCTATATTAAAAAAATATCCCGACATTGGTGAAAGATACAGCGAAGGATCAATGAAATTAGTCAATAATTAAAATTGCATGAATTCAGATTTTCAGGATCTTTTTCCGGAAATCTGGATTTTCAATTGATAATTTTTAACATCAGCAATGGTTACCCTTAAAGAAAAAAACAAATTTATTGCTACGGTTTTAGCATTTGCCGTTATTCCGATGTCCGGACTGGCAACGGATATTTATCTGCCTTCTATGCCGAGTATGGCAACGGAACTGCATCAGACGGAAAGCAATATCCAGCTTACTTTATCCATATTTTTAATCAGCTACGGTCTTACCCAGTTTTTCGCCGGAAGTATTGTAGATTCTTTCGGAAGATATAAAGTTTCCATGATTTCTCTGGCACTTTTTGTCGCCTCTTTTTTAATTACCGCTACAACGCAGAACATTTTTGTGATCTATGCAATGCGTGTTTTGCAGGGTGTTTTGTCGGGTTTCGCTGTCGTTGCCAAAAGAGCTTTTTTTGTGGATGTTTATGAAGGAGAAGAGCGGAAACATTATCTCAGCATCATGACCATTGTATGGTCGGTAGGACCTATTGTTGCTCCGTTTATCGGAGGATATCTGCAGAAAAACTTCGGATGGCAGTCAAATTTTTACGTTTTGGCAGGATATAGTTTACTGCTGCTGATTCTGGAATTTATTTTTTCCGGTGAAACCCTGAAGAAAAGAAATCCATTTCATTTGGAATTTCTGATTAAAGAATATAATTCCATGTTTAAAGCTAAAGATTTTTTCTACGGAATGATTATGTGCGGTTTGAGCTACTCGATGATTATGTTTTTTAACCTTTGTGGTTCCTTTATTATTGAGCATAAAATGGGCTATTCCGAAGTTGTGGCAGGATATGTTTCTCTCATTCTGGGTTTTGCATGGATGACCGGAGGATTTTTAGGAAAAGCATTAATTAACAAAGCTTTTTTACCGAAAATAAGAAACGCTAACTTTATTCAACTGCTTCTGATTGCTGTTATGTTTGCAGCTTCGTATTTCTCCAATAATATTTACAGTCTGGTTGCTTTTGCTTTTTTAATTCACGTAACAGCAGGATTTATTTTCAACAATTATTTTTCCTACTGTATCGGAAGATTTCCCAATTCTGCCGGAATTGCAGGTGGTTTAACGGGTGGAGTAGCCTTCATTATTACTTCAGCATTAAGCTATGGAATTGCCGCATTCATAAAACCTCAGATTCAGCTTCAGGTTGCGGAAGGCTATTTTATTCTGGGACTTTTAGGACTGTTTATTTTAAGCATGATTAAATTCAGAAAAGCTCATGCTTAAAAGTTTATATTTAAACTTGTTTAAACTAATTTCAGAATTAACCGCAAAAGGGACAAAAGATAATTTAAAACGAATTTCCAGAGTAATCAAAGCGCTCAAAAGAATAAAAATCAAAGATTTTTAAAAACTATTGTGAGCTTTTTCATTTATAATGATCAGCTTTAAATAAAAAAATAGTAGATCTTTTGTGACTTTTGCGGTTAAATAAAAGTTTAAACAGACTTTTTATTTAAATTTTCTACGACATAGTTTTCATAATAAATCCTCTCATTTTCGGGAGGATTTGTTTTTACCTTTCATATTTTAAAGTAATTTTTAAATAGAAAAAACCCCTTTATGAAAGGAGCTTCTGTTAAATTATGAATAGATAATTTCTTGCTTATATTTGTGTGATTGTGTATGTTCCTGTTGCATCGAAATTGATACTGAATTCCATTTTGAAATTTTTAGGTGTTAACGTTAAATTTGGAATTGTTATACTGCTTCCATTTACATCAAAACTTCCATCACTAAGATTATCGCCTAATTGTTCACCATTATTTAAAGTAATTACAAATCCTGAGAAATTTGATGAAGTAACTCCGGAAAATGTTATGGTAAATTTATTTGTTGCTACATTGTAAGTAGTGTTAGATACAATTATAGACGAACTGAGATTACTCGTTGAAGGATTTATATTCTCTGTTGAGACGATAGAATACATTCCATAATTAGAAAGACCTATTCTATAAAATCCATTAGAGGTGATATTAAAACTGCTTCCATTCGCTATTAAATTATTTTGATTATCTGATCCATAAACCTGCGCAGAAGAATTTTGTCCAGCTATGAATTTAATTTGTGTATTTGCTGGAAAATATTTGTATCCTGTTTTCTGATTAGAAGAACTATTTCTAAGTAATTCAGCAGAAGAGGCGTTAAAATTATTATAAGTTCCGAACATATAAAGATTTGCAGGAAATGTAGTATTTGATGATCCAGACGCAACAGGTAAATTTAAATTACCGGAGTTATCAACTCCCAAAATATAAGTTGTTCCATTAGGAGAAGTTAGCGTAATTCCCTGTCCTGCTCCTGTTACAACTGTTTTACTCACCTGTGCATAAGGCACACTCATCAACTGATTTACCCCGACATTCGTATAGTTAGAGCCTCCTGCAGGATCCATTTCCACTTTTACAAATTTGGCGTTGGTTCCCCAGTTGATTGCTCCGAAATTTCCTGTCGTAGCCGTTCCCTGTCCTATGTTCAGGTTTACCAGACCTTTGGCGTTGGTAGTTTTGTTTTGAGTTTCTGTATATAAAACCGTTCCGTTGGCTGCATTATCCAGAATGCTGATTCTCAAAGAAACGTTTCCGTTAGCAATCGGAGCTCCTGCTGCATTGAAAGCAATCGTCTGATAGCTGAAAGCCTGCGGAACCTGTGCGCTTACTAAACTTGCTAAAAATAATCCTATAGTTGCGTAAAGCTTTTTCATGTTCAAATAGTTTTTTTAAGGTTTTTTAATAATTTTAATAGGCTTGATGTCGGAGTTTTTGAAAACGATCATATAAACTCCCTGTTGAAGCGATCTGAGATCCAGTTGCTCAGAATCTAATTTAGTTTTGAAAACAAGCTTTCCGGAAAGATCATAGATTTCAGCACCTTCAATTTTTGATTTTGAATTCAGTTTAACGTAAATGAAATCAGCAGTAGGGTTGGGATAAATTTTCACATGGTCTTTTTCAAGTTCTGAAACTCCTAAAACCTGCAAAACAGACTGGTAAAACATTCCCATAGTTCCGGAATTTGCTTTGTCCGGATCTGTCGGAATCACGTAGATTTCTCCCACCGAATGCGTAAAGTTATCCGCAGAAACCGCTCCCGAGTTCATATTCCCGATCACAGACTGGGCAAAACCAAAAAAAGGAACTCCGAATAAGAATAGAGTAATTTTTTTTCTCATGGTCAATAATTTTAAGGACTTCGAATATAAATAAATTTTTGGTTATAAAGATGATTTTAAGATTTATGTCATTTTATTTTTTGTTTAAGTATTTTTAATCATTATTTGGATAGATAATTTTTCTTTTTTAGTTAAATTTGAAAAACAATAAAAAAATAAATTATGTCAAGTATTACATTAAAAGGAAACCCGGTAAATACAATAGGAAATCTTCCGTCAGTAGGAAGTACAATCAAAGATTTTGCTCTTTTAGATGCAGGACTGAATGTGAAAACTCTGGAAACTTTTGAAGGAAAGAAAAAAGTGTTCAACATTTTCCCGAGTATTGATACTCCGACTTGCGCATCATCCGCAAGAAAATTCAATGAAGAAGCTTCAGCTTTAGATAATACTGTTGTGATCAACGTATCTAAAGATTTGCCTTTTGCTTTGGGAAGATTCTGTGCTGCGGAAGGTCTGAACAATGTAGAAACCCTTTCCGATTTCAGAAGCAGTTTTGGAGACGATTACGAAGTAACCATTACAGATTCCCCAATGAAAGGTCTTTTGAGCCGTGCTGTCATTGTAGCGGATGAAAACAATAAAGTGGTTTATACAGAACAGGTTTCAGAAATTGCAGATGAACCGGATTATCAGGCTGCTTTGGCTGCGTTGAAATAAAATCGATCCATAAAAAATAGGAGTCCTGCACAGTCTGCAGGACTTTTTTCTTTCCTATTTTCCATAAAATTACTGATCACAATCATTAAAAATTAAAAACTTTCCGCTTACCTTTACACAATGAAACGTTCCGGAACCGCAGATTTACCCCTTCACTATGGCAAAGTACCGCCTTGGTTATATGAACGGATGTCGATTCTCGGGCTTTCTATTGTTGAGGTAATTCTCATGGAGTATGGAAAAGACGAAGTTCTCCGCCGACTGGCAGATCCTTTCTGGTTTCAGAGTTTTGGCGCGGTGATGGGAATGGACTGGCATTCTTCAGGAATTACAACTTCCGTAATGGGCGCTTTGAAGCGTTCCATCAATCCGAATTCTCAGTCGTTGGGATTGTATATTTGTGGCGGAAAAGGAAAATTTTCCCGCGAAACACCTTCAGAACTCCTTCAGATTGCCGATAAAACGGGTTTAAACGGAAATGATCTTGTAAAAGCCAGCAAACTTTCGGCGAAAGTAGATAACACCGCAATTCAGGATGGATATCAACTCTATCTGCATAATTTTATTCTGTCGGATAACGGAAACTGGAGTGTTGTTCAGCAGGGAATGCATGAATCGGACGGAACAGCAAGACGCTATCATTGGCATTCAGAAAATATTAAATCCTTTGTGGAAGAACCTCACACCGGAATCAATGGAATTTCAAGAGGAACTATTTTAAATCTTACAGATGCGGAAGCTTCCGGAAACAGAAAAGGAATTCTGGAAATTTCCCATACCGATTCTGCAGAAATCATGAGCGATTTTTCAAGATTAATTCTTCCCAATCATCACGATGTTCAGGCTTCTGATGTAGATTTGAAACGGCTTGGAGCACTTTTATACGTAACAAGAGAACAGCAGCCGCAAAATTTCGAAGATTTACTCATGCTCGAAGGTGTCGGTCCGCGAACCATGCAGTCTTTGGCTTTGGTAAGCGAAGTGATTCACGGTGCGCCGTCAAGATTCAAAGATCCTGCGAGATTTTCGTTTGCTCATGGCGGAAAAGACGGTCATCCGTTTCCGGTTCCTACCAAAGTGTATGATGAAAGTTTGCAGATTTTAAAATCAGGAATCGAAAAATCCAAACTGGGAAATTCCGACAAGTTAAAAACCTTAAACAAACTACACCAGATTATTGAATCAACTGAAAAGGATTTTACTCCCGATTTTGATATTCAGGAAGTAATTGAAGACGAAAGACAGAATTCATGGCGTTTCGGAGGGAAAACTGTTTTCGGTGATGCTCAAAAACCTTCGAATCCAAAACCTATTCAGCTTTCGTTGTTTTAAAATCTTTTAGTAATCTTTACGTTTTTTATTCTGAGTTAAATGAAAACATTGAAATTCAGTGTTTGATTTAGTAGATCATCCCACAAAATGTTATTTTCTTAGAGATTTACTTCATCATTTCCAATAAAAATTTTATTTTTAAAGCTTTGAAAACATTCACTTGATGAGCAATAAAGCCTTAGAAATCTGCTACGATTTTCCTTTTTTTCTCGATGATGAGCTTGAGGAAATATTTCAGGCACATGAAAAAGTTTCTTTTCATAAAGGAGATTTTATACTGAAAGAAGGAAAAACCGCCAACGAATATTATATTCTGGAGAAAGGTCTTGCCCGCTCATTTGTCAACGATTTTAACGGAAATGATGTAACGATTAATTTTTTTGTCGAAAATGAAATCATCATTGAAGTTTCTTCACTGTTTCAGAGAATTCCCACTCAGGAAAATATTGTCTGCATTACAGACTGCGAATGCTGGAAGTTTGATTTTGAAACTTTTCAGGAACTGTTTCATAAAATTCCGAATCTCAGAGAATGGGGGAGAGCATGGATGTCTCAGCAGCTTTTTATTGGTAAACAGCGTTCTGTAGAGATGTTTACCCTTTCCGCAACCAAACGTTATCTCAATCTTTTAGAGCAGAAGCCGCATGTAGTACAGTTTGCTCCCTTAAAGCAGATTGCCTCATTTCTGGGAATTACAGATACTTCCTTAAGCAGAATCCGTAAAGAGCTGGTTTCCCATCCGAAGAAAATTTAAATCTTGTCTTATGGCAAGTTGATTTTTATTTTAACTTGATAACTTTGAGTATAAGTTTAACAGAAAAAACAACAAAATGAAAATCAATCAGATTTACGTGAATCTTCCGGTGAAAGATGTACAGAAAACCAAAGAATTCTGGACAAAATTAGGCTTCCCAACTAATGATGAAATGTCAAACGACAAATCCGTTTGTGTTGTTATGAACGAAAATACCTATGTGATGTTTTTAACGGAAGAGTTTTTTCAGACTTTTTCAGAAAGGCCGATTCCGAAAGGAGATACAACGCAGGTTTTGGTCGCCATCAGTTTAGATACCCGCGAACAGGTAGATCAGATGGTAAGTACCGCTGTGGCGAATGGTGCAACACAGCATGAAGAACCGCAGGATTACGGATGGATGTATCACAATTCCTTTTGGGATATCAACGGACATGGCTGGAATGTAATGTTTGCAGATCCGTCCCAAATGCCTAAAGAGTAAAATTTAAATCAATACCATTAATTCTAACATAAATTTTGGTAAAATAAAATTTGTGCGGATATTTCTTTGTCATTTTTAAAAGAAATTTTCTTGAATCGTATGAGTTTAAAAAATCAATAAGATAGATTCTTCCTTCGTCAGAATGACAAACGATCTGTTCAATCTTTGCTGATTAAAATACTAATCACACAAATTTCAAAAATAATATTAGTGGTATTCGTGAAAAAATTAGTGCTATCTGTGTTTAAAAAAACTAATCACAAAAATGGGCTACACAAATTCCACAAATATTATTAGTGTTATTCGTGAAAAATATTAGAGCTATTTGTGTTTAAATCTAAAAAAAATAAAAAAATTATGGCTAAATTAAATCCTTACTTAAATTTTGATGGGAAAGCGGAAGAAGCTTTCAATTTTTATAAATCTGTTTTCGGCGGAGAATTCGTTGGTGAAATTTACAGAATGGGCAATGCTCCCGGAACTGAACATTTATCGGAAGAAGAGAAAAACAGAGTGATGCATATTGCACTTCCTGTTGGCGGAGATTTGCTCATGGCTTCAGACATCGTTCCAAGTTTCGGACAACAACTGAATGTGGGAAATAATAATTATGTTTCTGTTTTTCCGGATTCCAGAGATGAGGCCGACCGACTTTTTAAAGGGCTTTCTGAGGCCGGAAATGTAGAAATGCCGATTGAAGACCAATTCTGGGGAGACTATTTCGGAAGCTTTCAGGACAAATATGGTGTACACTGGATGATCAATTATAATGAAGAATACGTAAAATAGACTTATCTTTAAACTGAATTATATTGAAAGGGCAACTGAACTTTGGTTGCCTTTTACACCTTTAAAAATAATAATATGGAACCAATTCACATCGATATTACAATTCTGGCGCCTGTTCAGAAAGTTTGGGACTATTACAACGAACCTGAACATATTACCAAATGGAATTTTGCCCACGAATCTTGGGAATGCCCGAGTTCGGAAAACGATCTCAGAGTCGGAGGGCAGTTTAAAAACAGAATGGAAGCCAAAGATAAAAGCTTCGGATTCGATTTTGTGGGAACTTATGATGAAGTGATTCCGTATGAGAAGATCAGATATCATATTGAAGACGGAAGAAACGCAGAAGTAACTTTTGATAAAATGGACGAAAATACAACCAGCGTACAGATTATTTTCGATCCGGAAACACAGAATCCTGTCGAAATGCAGCGAGAAGGATGGTACGCAATTCTGAACAATTTTCATAAGTATGTAGAAAACAATTAAGAACAATTTTAATTTTCAGAATCATGATCAATTTAGTGATAATGGCAAAATGTTTAAGTTCCATTTGCGCGGTGAGTCATGTTGTGAGCGGAACTTTTTTACAGGGAATTCTTGCCGCTCCTGCGCAAAGAGCATTGGCAAAGGAAAAGATTGATTCTCTTGAAAAACTTTCAGATTATTCTGAAAAGGAAATCATGCAGCTTCACGGTTTCGGAAAAAATGCAATGCAGAAACTGAAAGCTTATATGAAAGAAAACCACGTTTCTTTTAAAATTGATACTGAATAGAAATTATACCGGGATCTACAAAATTTTCACTCTAAATTTTGATTAAATGCTTCATCGATAGTACAGATTCTGTTGAACTATGGATGATTATTCGTGAAAAAAAATTGTGGCTATTAGTGTTTAAAGCAAAAAAATAAAATTTAAAATTATGAACAACAATATTTTCCCGTGTCTCTGGTATGACGGAGACGCAAAAGAATCCGCAGATTTTTACTGCAAAATATTTGACGGAAAAATTACCACAGATACTCCGATGGTAATGAACATCGAACTTTTTGGTCAGAAAATGATGCTTCTGAACGGTGGTCCGCATTTCAGGAAAAATGCTTCGGTTTCTTTTATGGTCATTTGCGAAACGGAAGATGAGGTACAACGATACTGGGATCAGTTATTGGAAGGCGGAATCGCTTTAATGCCTTTGGATTCTTATTCCTGGAGCAAAAAATATGGCTGGCTGAAAGATAAATATGACGTAACCTGGCAAATATTTTTAGGAGAAAAACAAAGCGACCAAAAGATTATTCCTACTTTGATGTTTATCCACGAAAATAAAGGAAAAGCAATGGAAGCGATGGAATTGTACACTAAAGTTTTCCCGAATTCTAAAATCGGAAATATTTTAAGATACGGTGATGGAAGTGAAGGACATCCGACTCCCGAACCTGCTGAAAATATTCAGCATGCCCATTTTGAAATTGATGGCTACAGTTTCTTCTGTATGGACAATTCTTACGATCATCAGTTCGATTTCAATGAAGGAATTTCAATGGTTGTAATGACGGATGATCAGGAACAAACCGATCATTACTGGAATGCTTTAACGGCAGATGGAGGAAGGGAAAGTATGTGTGGCTGGCTAAAAGATAAGTTTGGCTTCAGTTGGCAGATTGTTCCCAAAAAGTTACTTGAGCTGATGAACGGATCAGATCCGTTAAAAGGGCAGAAAGTGTTTCAGGCAATGATGGGAATGCAGAAAATTGTCATTCAGGATCTCGAAGACGCTTATCATTCTTAATTTGACCGAAAGGAGGAAAATAAGGACTGAAATAATTTTAACCGTTCAGAACTTCCTGCTTCAGGCTTTTTCTTTTCGGCTTGCTGTTTGATGAGTATTCATAAAAGATTTGCTTATGAAGACACAGAACAAGTCAGACTCAAAATCTAAAGTTCCTAAAGACGGACTTTATCCCGAAATTATACGGAAAAGCTATTTGGGAAGCAAAAAACTTCAAAATAAAAAAGCGATAATTTCCGGAGGAGACAGTGGGATAGGACAGGCAGTTGCGGTTCATTTTGCGAGAGAAGGAGCCGATGTTGCAGTTATTTATAAAGAAAGTGATAAGGATGCGAAAGAAACACAAAAACTCGTAGAAAAAGAAGGTCGAAAATGTATTTTGCTGAAAGGGGATGTTTCAAAAAAAGCTTTCAGAACAAAATGTCTAGAGAAGATCAAAAAAGACTGGAAAACATTGGATATTCTTGTAAACAATGCGGGAATTCAGTTCCCTAAAAATGATATTGAAAAGATTTCAGACGATCAGATCCGGAAAACCTTTGATACCAATATTGTTTCTATGATTGCTTTCACCAGAGATTTTTTACCATTGCTGAAAAAAGGAAGCAGGATTATCTGTACTACATCCGTAACGGCATACCGCGGAAGCGATCATTTAATTGATTACTCGGCTACGAAAGGAGCGATTGCCACTTTCATCCGTTCTCTGGCGGTAAATATTGCTGAAAAAGGAATTTTGGTAAACGGCATTGCTCCGGGTCCAATCTGGACTCCTCTTGTAAAGGAAACTTTCGACGATCTGTCAATTTTTGGAAAAGACAATCCGTTAAAAAGAGCAGGGCAGCCATCGGAAGTTGCTCCCGCTTATGTTTTTCTGGCTTCGGAAGATTCCAGTTTTATAACGGGAGAAATCATTCATATTAATGGCGGAGACTTTGTAGGAGGATAAAATCTTAATTAAAATAACAGCTAGTTTATACAGTTTTTTATGGAAAAATTACATTTTGATATTCAGATCAATGCGGAAGCGGAAAAAGTGTGGAGTGTACTCTGGGACGATTTTTCTTTCAGGCAATGGACTTCTGCATTTACGGAAGGCTCTTTTTATCAGGGAAATTTAAAAGAAAATGAGATCATTAAATTTCTGGATCCCCAAAACAACGGGATGTTCAGTAAAATTGTTGCATTAATTCCCAATCAGGAAATTAAATTTCTCCATCTCGGTGAGATTTACAATGGAGTAGAAGCGCCGCAGAATTGGGGTGAAGCCACGGAAAGATATATTTTGACTGAAGATGAAAATACAACTCATCTGAAAGTGGAAATTCAGACTTTAGAACAGTTTAAAAGTTTTTTCGAAGAAAAATTTCCGGATGCCCTTTCCAATGTGAAGCATTTATCCGAAAACCAACTCTAAACATTTAATAAAAACAATATGGAAACTTTATCTTACGAAATCATCATCAACGCTCCCAAAGAAAAAGTCTGGGATGTTTTGTGGAATGAAAATACATACAGTGAGTGGACAAAATTTTTTAATCCCAACTCTTCATCTTTCATGAAATCTGACTGGAAAGTAAACGGGAAAACCTATTTTACAAATGCAGAAGGAGCAGGAATGGTTTCTACAATAGACAGTCTGGAAAAGCCGGATCAGATTGTTTTTAAACATTTGGGAATGCGAGATGAAGCAGGTAACGAAGATACAGAAAGCATGGAAGTGAAACAGTGGAGTGGCTGCTTTGAAAAATATTTTTTAATTGATTTTGATGGCAAAACAAAACTTCATGCCGAAGTACAGACTGAAAAAGATTGGGAAGAGCATATGAATACAGGCTTTACAAAAGGGCTGCAAATTGTAAAAGAACTTGCTGAAAAATAATTATTTTCGATGATTGTCTAATTATTTTAAGTTATATTTACTGGCTATAAAATTACGATTAATCATAGTCTAAATTATCTACTGAAAACAAAAAGACATCTTATGAAATTACTCACCATTCTTTTTACAACATTCGTTTTGTCTTTAGTAGCAACCAAAATTTTTCAGGGCGACTGGAATTTTCTGTTTTCAGGAAATTTGGGAATGGCTGTTTTCATCATATTTACAGGATTTTCTCATTTTAAGTTCCAGAAAGGAATGGCAATGATGATTCCTGATTTTATCCCGGCAAAACTATTTTGGGTTTATTTTACAGGTATTATTGAAGTTGCAGCCGGAATCGGATTGATGATTCCTTCCATTCGTGAACTGACTGCCATTTTATTGATAGTTTTTTACGTTTTGGTATTCATTGCCAATATCAATTCATCCCGAAAAAAGATCAATATTTTTAAAGCGGATTTCACAGGTCCTGGAATGACTTATCTGTATAAAGAAAGAATTCCGATGCAGATTATTTTAATTCTCTGGACTTGGTACTTCGGAATTTATCTGAATTAAAACATATCATTTAAAATAGAAACGGAAGGTTTAGCTTTCCGTTTTTTTGTTTAAATATAAATGGGATATAGATCTTTCAAAAATTTCATCATTAAAAATTAAACATAATAAAAGGATTTGTGTTACAAACGAAAAAAATATTGGTGTTATTCGTATTTCAAAATACGGATGAATAAAACAAAATCTTAATTTCTTAAAAATTATTTTAAATTTATTAAAGTAAAACAAAATTTTCAATCGTCATAGCAATATGGAGATTGTCGAAAAAATAACAATGCCACAGAAGGAGAAGGAAAATATTATCTCACAGACCGTTTCAAAGTACGGAGGAAAGCTGATGTCGTACATTCGTCCGAAAGTGAAAAATACGGAGGATGCGGAAGATATTCTGCAGGAAGTGTGGTATCAGTTCAGTAGTCTTACCAATCTTTCTGAGATTGTGAATGTTGGCGGTTGGCTGTACAGAGTAACGGCAAATAAAATCACGGACAAATACCGCAAGAAGAAAACCGAGAATCTTGAAGATTTCGTGTACGAAGATGAAGACGGCGATTTTTCCATTAAAGATATTCTGCTCATGGATGAAAGCGCAGGTCCCGAAATTAAAATGTTTCAGGATGAGATCTGGAAAAAACTTTTCGAAGCTCTGGATGAACTGCCGGAAAAGCAAAGACTGGTCTACGTGGAAAACGAACTCAATGACAAAACCCTTCAGGAAATTGCGGATGAGCATGGCGAAAACATTAAAACGATTATCAGCCGTAAAAATTACGCCGTAAAACATTTAAGAAACCGATTGAAAAAATTATACGAAGATTTAAACAGTTAGTAAATAAAAAGATATGAATCATAAACATAAAAAAGGCTGGATTTTTCTGATTCTTTGTCCGCCATTGATTTTTTTAGGCGTTACATGGATCGTGATGGCGCTCTGGAATTGCCTTCTCCCTGAAATTTTGGGCGTAAAATCTATTACTTTCTGGCAGGCAATGGGAATTCTTATTCTTAGTAAAATTCTTTTCGGAGGTTTCCATTTCGGAAAAGGGATGAGAGATTTTAAAGAAAAGAAAATGAGAGAAAAAATGATGCATCTTACACCCGAAGAAAGAGAAAAATTCAAAGAAGTCTGGAGAGACCGTTGTTCAGCAGGGTTTTTCAACAGGCACAACAGAACCAACGAATAGTAAAAATTTTAGAAGTAGTAAAGTAAAATGGAAATCTATTCGTCTATATAAAAAACAAGAAGTAGTAAAATTTAAAATTTTGAAAAATGAAAAATTCAGTATTAAAAGGCGCTTTGGCAGCTTTAGCCGTAGTAGGAGTTGCAGCAGTTGTTAAAAAAGCAGCGCAGAGAAAAAGATTTGTAAAGGGTATTTTTGATGAATACGGAATCAAAGAAAAATCTCCTTTCGGATTGGCGGATAAAATCAGAGAAATGAACGACGAGCAATATCAGGAGCTGAAAGGTAAGTTTAAAAAAGAATTCGCTTCAAGATGCCGCCACAGATGTTTCGAAAGAAAAGAAAACGTTGCAGAAGCATAATAAAAGTAACTCAATTGAAATTGTTTAATTCCGGCTCGGGAAGCTTCGCTTCCCGAGCCGGAATTTTTTACCGTCAGTGTGATAAGCGAAGCGAAGAAGCAATCTCGGAAATAGGATTTCGGTTCAGGCGGCGAAGCCGCCTGAACCGAAACATCAAAAAGATTTAAACAAACAAGCTTGAGATATTTTGATAAATGTTCTAAAGATAGCGTTCCTACGGAACGCCGAACGTTCTCTTAATATGACTTCTACACAGATAAAACTCCAAAGAGTTTTTAGGAATTTTACTTTATACGACTTTTTGTTTTTTAAAGAAAAAAATTAAAAGCATTAACACAACATTATTCGAGCTATTTGTGAAATTATACGTGCCATTTGCGTTTAAAAAAGAAAATAAAATCCTTATTTTTGCATAGTTTAATGAAAGATTACTACTATTTTCTCGGGATTTCTCACGATGCTTCGGAAGAAGACATCAAAAAAGCCTATCGGAAACTATCCTTAAAATATCACCCTGACAAAAATGATAACGATGACTTTTTTGCAGACCGATTCCGTGAAATTCAGGAAGCTTACGAAACATTGAGCGACAAAAGCAGAAGACATTCTTACGATCAGAATTTAGAAAGTCATCAGAAAAGCTTCAGGTACAATATTCCGCCTTCTATTAAAACTTTTACGGCAAACAAAATTCATGCGAAAAAAGGGGAGGAGATCATCATTAATTGGCAGACTCAAAATGCCGATGTGGTGAAAGTTTTACCTTTCGGACTGGAAAAACCTTATGGAGAAAGAGTTTTTAAAATAACAGAATTTAAAGACGGAAAATTCCAGATTTTGCTTCACGCTACGAATTCACTACTGCACAAAACAGCCGTTCAGGGCATTACGATTACCGAAGTTTTCGAAAACAATTCGGAAAAATTTAAAGATAAGGCAGAGGAATTATTTAAGTCACAGCCAAGAACTGTTGCAAATCCTCATGGACAGCCAAAAATCGCAAGAATTATTATCGGGGTAGTCTTACTAATTCTGGCGGTCTATTTCCTGTTAAAAAGCTTTAATTAAGCCATTTTCTTTCTTCCCGGGCACTTTTTACATCTTTTTCCCTTTTTAAATTTTTTGCAGCATGATTTCTTATCGCCGCAATACATTTCTTCGGTATTCATTGAAAAAGCAGGAGCTAATGGAGCTACTTTGAAAGGAACGATCATATTCATGATGCAAATATATTAATTTAGAATAAATCCAGATAATAAATTTTTAAAAAAATTAATGATATATATCAAAGTGATTTAAATGATTAGCAATGATGACTAATAAAAAAAGGACAAACATCAAATGTCTGTCCTTAAAAGTGACCGCAGAAGGATTCGAACCCTCACTGTCGGAGCCGAAATCCGAAGTTCTATCCATTAAACTATGCAGCCTATTTGAGTTGTAGGGTTTGAGACTAAGAGAGTTTTATAATCTGAATAAATAAACACTCAAACACAAAAACTCTCCCACCCTAAGACTCTAGAACGTAATCTTCACACCTCCCAAAATCTGTGCACCCAGAACTTTATAGCCTTGGTACGTCTGATATTTTGAGCTCAGAAGATTGTTTCCAAGCGCGAAAATACTGAAATTTTTGTGAATTTTATACTCTGCCGATAAATTTAAATCTGCATAACCTCCCACTTTATCGTTGGTGTTCTCTGTTGACTGATAGAATAGAGGACTTCCAACTCCCTGAATCATAAATGAATTCGTGGTTCTGTCGCTGGCAAAAATCCCTTTAAAACCTAACAATAATTTTTGATCCAACATCGTATATTTTGCTCCGATTGTTGCCGTAACCAAAGGTACGTTGTAGATATTTTCGTAGTTTTTAAGATCAAACTTGGTAAATTTTACTTCTCCGTCCAATACTAAATTTGCCAGAGGAAAATACTGTAAACTACCTTTGATATCTCCTACATTTCCGTCATCATACACCGCAGAAAAAGTATTAGCGAAGTTATAGGCAGAACGGTTCAGGGTAAAATTCGTGTCAAAAAGATCATTGGCTTTAAAGAACATAATGTCTCTCATTTTTCCGTACCCTGCAGAAACATCATACTTAAAAGTTTCATCAATATCTCCTCTTAAACCTACATAAAAATGATATTTTGTTTCAGTTGGTCTTAAATATTGGTCAGAAACAATGAAAGGATTCTGCTGTAGTAAATCCGAATACGTATTCAGCTTTAAACCTCCGTCAACTCCTCCGTAAAATTTAAACTCCTGTGCGGCAGCAACCTGAAATTCAGCTTCCGGAAACCAATAGGTCTTGTTGTTTTTCATTTGCTCAGCCATCAGATCATTCTGGTTTTTACCATTCAGAAACGCGAACTGAGATCCTAATTTCAGGTAAGAATCACCTTTTCTGAAAGTAACTTTCGGGCTCAGACTTGTATTAAAAAAGTTGGACGAATTTTTATCTCTGATTGAAAATTCAGTTTTTACCGTTTCCAGACCGACGCCTAAATCAGCATTTAAGCTGATACCTGATTTGCCGATTTCAACGCCATGTTTCGAGAAATTCGCCAAAACGGAAGCCTGATTTTCCTGAGCATCAAAATGATCTTTTAAGAAGGAAGACTTCACCCTCACATCATTCAGAATTTCGTTCGAATAAAAGTCATAATAACCGTTTACTTTAAACTGATTGACTCTCTGATCCAGATCAACATCATTGCTCGGAGTCAGGGCATAAATCCCGTAGTAATTATAGCTGTTCAAACCATATTCTGCATTCAGATTGAATTTTCCTTTATCTCCGTAAGAATTCAGGAAAGCTCCTAAAGTGGTCGAACTTTGCTTAGAATCCCAGTCGTATTCCTTTTTTAAACCCTGCGTTGAAAGAAAATGAGCATCCACTCCAACCTCAATTTTATTTTCCAGCGTTTTCGAAATATTTGCATCGCCCAGAATTTTACCGAAATTTCCCATTCCGAACTGGATATAGTTATTCTGAGCCGAACCTTCGAATTTCGGGGTTACATCTGCTCCCTGAATGGTTGATGTTTTAAAGTCCGAAACCGCAGGAACATCTGTAATGTTGTATTGTACAGGATTCTGAGATTTTTCTTCCGGCGGATAATTTTTAATGGTTTCTACCGAAGTTTTCTTTTTTTCGATCTTTTTTACTTCCGGTTCCCTTTTTTTATTGAGAATCAGTTTTTCTTCTTTGATCTGGGAAAACGCTACCGACGAAACCCCTAAAAATATGATGGATAATAATTGAATTCTTTTATTCATTACTTTTTGTATTAATAATGTACCAATTTATCAATGCAGCAATCTGGCAATGTATAGTTTGATTGATAAACTGTTACATTGATAAATTGATACATTAAATATATTTTTACTTTTTAATCTGCTTTTTAACTTCCTTCGCTTCTGCAACAATCTCAGGGAAATCCTTGTAGTTCTCAATGATTTGATCACAGGTATAACTTGCCTGATAATTGTCTTTCAGACCAACATAGTTTTTCGCCATCAGAACAAGTGCTTTTGCACCCCAATATTCTTCGGAAGCATAATTATTGGCTAATTTAAAGATCGTTTCATTAGAGGATTTAAACGCTTTTCCTTTGTTTTGATAATAAGCTTTCGCGTGGAGAGATTCTGCGGCAACCGAGGTATTTGATGATTTTTCAAGCGAAGCGTAAGCCGACTGTGCGTCTTTGTCTTTTCCTGAATTCATCAGACTTCTTGCCTTAATTACTTTTGCCGTCTCAATAACCGCCGCGGAGTTTTTATTGTTTGCAATCACCGCATCGGCTAATTTTTCGGCCTGAGAGAAGTTCTTTTCATCGGCATAAACTTTCATCAGTTCAACATTGGCGTAATTTTTAATGTTGACGTCTGATGAGTTTTTAATATTTTCAAGATATTTTTTAGCTTCAGCCGTATTCCCTTGATTGACAAAGATTTGTGCTAAACGGGTTTGTGCATCATCCTGATAATCGTTCTGAACATTGGCAACTTCCTGTAAAACCAACAGAGCTTTTGTAGTGTCTTTGGTCTGATAATAACTTTCACCAAGCTCATATTTTGCCTGATAAAGCCCTTCTCCGGTAGGATTCTGCGTTAAATATTTTTCGTAGTAAGAAATCGCGTTTTTATAATCTTTTTTCGTGAAATACTGTTTTGCAGTCGATAAATTAATTTCATCAATTTCTGATGCATCAATATTAACCCCTAAATTTCTTGCGAAAGTTTCATAGCCTGAAACATCCCCGTTTTTCGTGAAGATTGGTTTCGCCGCCTGAACAATTTTTTCAGCATAGGCTGTATTTTTGTACTGTTCGCCAAGCGATCTCAGTTCAGATAAAGCCTTATCACTCTGGTTCTGGTCAATGTAGTTTTGTGCTCTGTAAATCGATGCATTGGCAACCAAATCTTTATCAGATGAAGTTTTAATCACTTTATTAAAGTAATCATTTGAATTACTGAAATCGTCCTGTGCTGCGTAAGCTGTACCTATTTCGTATTGTGCATCGTCATAATAATCAGAATCCGGATATTTGGATAAAAGGTTTTTCAGGTTGGTAATTTTCGCCTGAGTATCACCTTTAAAT
Organism: Chryseobacterium sp. C2(2020); assembly: GCF_014218915.1. NCBI lineage: Bacteria > Pseudomonadati > Bacteroidota > Flavobacteriia > Flavobacteriales > Weeksellaceae > Chryseobacterium > Chryseobacterium sp. C2(2020). Next base: position 59,979 of record NZ_JACLCT010000001.1, on the reverse strand, counting down.
CCTAAAGCCATTGCTTTCTGATACAGTGTATAATCTGTTGCGTCTTCGTTTTTATCATAAATGGCAATCGCTTCGTTCAGGTTATTATTCGCATAATTAATATCTGCCAAACGAAGTTCTGCATCATTTTTAAATTCAGGTTTCGGATTTGCTAAATATTGCTTAAAATACGTTTCCGCCTGATCGAATTTTTTAGATTTGAAATAAGCATAGCCTAAATCATAAGGAAGCTGCTGCTTTTCAGGGAAATTTTCGCCTAATAATTTTTCATAGCGGGCGATTGCGGAAGGGTAGTTTCCTTTCTGATAATACACCTGTCCTAACCAGTATAATGCTCTGTTGTTGAATTCTTTATTGATGTTGAATCCTAAACTTCTTAAGAAATAATTTTCCGCTTCATCATAATTTCCTTTGTTGAATTCTTCCGTTCCCAAAAGATAAGAAACTTCCTGATCGATTTTATTGATTTCCGGCGTTGAGCTTTGTAAACGGTCAATCGCGTTCAGTGTTTCCTTATAATTTCCGGAATATAAATAGGATTTCACCAAAAGCGATCTCATTTCCGAAGCATTCGCGCCGTTTTGGTTTTCATTAATATAATTCTGGATTACCGTCGAAGCACTTTCAAACGGATTTCCGATGTCGTAGCTTAATTTAGCGTACTGTTCATGCGCAAGCTTTTTTACATTCTTATCATAATTCATCTGATACGCAGAACGGAAAGCAGAAAGTGCTTCCTGTTTTTTACCAACCGCCAGATAAGCATTTCCAAGCTGATAATAAGCATTCTGAGCCAATGCAGAATTGCTGTTCAGTAATTGATTGTAATAAGAAACTGCTTCGTCATACTTTTTAAGCTGAGCCGCTACAAATCCCATCTCATAAAGATCGTTTTCAGACGGATTTTGCTGAACGCTCAGATAATCTTTCAAATGTGGGTACGCCGAAGTGTAATCATCTTTCATGAAATAACTTTCACCGATGATCTTATGAACTTCTGCTTTGTAAGATTCCGAAATATCTTCATTCAGTAAAGCAGTTCCTTCGGAAATCGCTTTATCGTAATCTTTGTCATTGTAGTACATCTGAACATAGTAAGGACGCACCAGTTTAGAATATTTCGGTTCTTCTTTAATGGAATCAAAATAACGGAACGCCTTGTCATTCTGTCTGTTGGAATAATACAAATGTCCCAACATATAAGCAATATCGCCTTTTTGGGACTGGTCTGCTGTTTTATAAGCTTCTTCCAGTGCATCTGTTGCGCCTTTGGAATCGCCCATCATGAATTTGGCATAGCCCAGTTTCAGAATGTACTGTGTATTTTCTTCTTTTGAAAGCTGATATTGGTTTACTTTTTTCAGCGTTTCCAGAGCTTTGGCGAAATCTTTTTTAGCCAAATAATAATCAGCCAACGGTAAATTTGCCTGTGCAAAATAAGCAGAGTTCGGATATTCTTTCATGAAAGCGGTTAATCCTTCTTCCGCATGATTTTTCTGAAGAATAACGCCGATCACGTTATCAAAAAACTGCGCAGCTTCTTTCCTCGAACGCGACAAATGCTGATTGTAGAAATATTGTCTGGCGTATTCGTATTGTGAAGCGTTGTATATTTTGGTCTGATAAAGATTTTCAGCGAGATTGAATCTGTAGTTTTCTTTTTGGGTAAAGTACTGAGACTGTTGCGCATCGGAGATCCCGAAATACATTACAGCAGCCGCTAAAAGTATTTTTTTCGATTTCATTAATTTTAAATTTTAGCATGAAGAAGCCTGAAAATCAGGTTCAGATATTTAAAATTACGGGAATTTTTATCCACAATTTATCAACGAAAATATTGAAAAGATATTGTATAAGCAAGCGTTTTAACACATTGTTAGTAACCAAATTTTTTTTTAAGACTTCTTAACTTTTTAATAAGAAACCTTAAGAAAATAAAAATTATTTCAGAGAAATAATTACATTTGCTTTTTTCGAATCAAATATAGAATTGAATGAATCAACTTTTTAGAAGAAAAATCTATTCAGAGACAGACACATCTACGAGTTTATTGAGGGTTTTGGGTGTTTGGGACATCGTATTTTTTGGTATTGCCGCCATCATCGGAGCCGGAAGTTTCAGCAGTTTGGGAGAAGCCGTCTTCAGAGGAGGTCCCGGTGTGATCTTACTATATTTGATTTGTGGTTTTGCGTGCGGTTTTACAGCACTTTGCTATGCAGAATTTGCGAGCAGAATTCCTACTGCGGGTTCCGCGTATACTTATGCCTATGCAAGTTTCGGGGAATTAATTGCCTGGATCATCGGCTGGGCGCTGATTATGGAATATTCTTTCGGGAATATCTACGTTGCCTTTTCGTGGTCGGATTATTTTACAAGTTTCCTGCACCGTTTAGGAATGCATATTCCTGATTATCTTACGTGCAGTTATACCGAAGCTAAAAAAGCTTTTATGAGCGGTTCTGAAAACAAAGAACTTATTAATGCATGGACGAATGCTCCGTTAATCGGAGGTTTAAAATTCATCGTTGATGTTCCGGCTTTGGTCATCAACGGATTGATTACATGGCTTTGTTATGTAGGAGTTAAGGAAAGTAAAAACTTCAATAACGCTTTGGTAATCCTGAAATTAGCGGTGATTGTTTTAGTGATTTTAGTAGGATTTGCTTACATCAATACAGATAACTGGACGCCTTTAAATCCGGAAACTCAGGTTACTTCTTTCATGCCGAATGGTTTTGCAGGCGTAATGAGTGCGGTTTCGGGGGTTTTCTTCGCTTATATCGGGTTTGATGCCTTAAGTGTGCTTTCGGAAGAAACAAAAGATCCTCAGAAAACACTTCCGAAGGGAATGATCATTTCTCTGGTATTGTGTACATTTATTTATATTGCTTTAACGCTGGTTCTTACCGGAATGGTGGATTACAGAAAATTTGACGGTGTTGGAGATCCGCTTTCCTTTATTTTTGAAAAAGGAAACGCCAATGTTGCATGGATGGAACTTGTCGTTTCGTTTGTAGCCATTGTAGCGATTACAACTGTTCTTTTGGTGTTCCAGATGGGACAGCCGAGAATCTGGTACGCCATGAGCCGTGACGGACTGATGCCGCAGAAATTTCAGGAAGTACATCCAAAATATAAAACGCCTTCGTTTGCGACTTTGGTTACGGGAATTGTTGTCGGAATTCCGATTTTATTTACCGATAAATCTTTCATTCTCGATTTCACAAGTATCGGAACCATTTTCGCGTTTGTTTTGGTTTGTGCGGGAGTTTTAATGCTTCCGGCTAAACAAAAGATCAAAGGAAGATTTCATTTGCCTTACGTCAACGGGAAGCTTATCTTTCCTCTTATTTTCATCGGCGGATTAGTGGTTTTCTATTTCTGGCAGCCTGATTTTTTCCATAATTTAATGGACTGGAAAGATCCTAAAGAAGGTGAATTCAGAGCTTCTATTTTCTTCTTTATTCTGGTTAATTTACTGCTTTGTGTATTGGCATTTGTTAAAAATCTTTCACTGATTCCGTTAATCGGTTTAAGCTCTTGTTTATATCTTCTTACAGGAATGAGCCATGACAACTGGTTCTGGTTTGGACTGTGGTTTGCTATAGGTTTGGTAATTTATTTCTGCTACGGATACCGAAACAGCAAATTGGGTAAAGCTTAATTGTATGATGAAATATCTGCTTGTTTTTTCGCTTCTGATATTGGGAGGCTGTAAAAAGACATCTGATCATGAAGGCAACTCCCAAACAAACCGTGCAGAAGTAAAACGGAGTTATAAGGAATGTTTAACAGCAATTCATCAAAAAACAGAAGCAGAGAAAAAGCAGTATTTTTTTAAATTTATCAATAATGATGTTCCTCAATTCTGGGCAAAAACGCCATGGTCTTTTGCAGGAACTTCCAGAGAGCCGAAGAAGGGAAGTATTGCCTGCGGATATTTTGTAACGAATACTTTATCGGATTACGGTTTTGATATCAACAGAACGTATCTTGCGCAGCAGGCTTCTTCTGTAATGATTAAAAAGCTTTGTACAGAGATAAAATATTTCAGCAAAAGACAGGATCTGGAGCATTATATTTTAGGTAAAAATAAAAATCAGGTTTATATTGTTGGACTGGATTTTCATACAGGTTACATTACCCGCGAAAACAAAGATACTTATTTTATTCATTCCAATTACATTAAGAATGAAGGTGTAATAAAGGAACTGACTAAAAATTCACGTGCATTGAATGCTTCTGAAACTTTTATGATTGGAACTTTAAAGTACAAATAATCATGTCTGAAAGAATTAAAACCTTCAAAGAGTTCTATGAGTTTTATCTTACGGAACACAGTAAAACAGGAACCAGAATCTTTCATTTTCTGGGCACATTGCTTGTCTTTTTCGTCATAGGATATGTTATCAGCTCCGGAAAAGAACGGTTTCTCTGGTACGTCCCGATCTTTGGGTACGGATTTGCATGGTTCAGTCATGCAGTGATTGAAAAAAATAGACCTGCAACCTTCAAATATCCGCTTTGGTCGCTGATCTCAGATTTCAGACTTTTTTTCGAACTGCTGATCGGGAAACAGAAGTTTTGGGGAGTTTCAGATAAAAAAACTGCTGAAAAGTAAATTTTAAGATCATTTCACGGCACAGTAATTGCAACCCTGTCCTAAAATTTTATTTATGAAAAATTTCACAACATTTTTAAAAGTAACGTTTTCGGCAATTTTTGTTATGATTCTTACACAATGTACAACTTCTTCCAACGTTGCTGCTGCGAACGAAAAAACATTTATTGTAGGTCCTGAAACCGCAGACTGCACCGGAGTTGCACCCATGAAATGTCTTCAGGTAAAAGAAAACGCTTCAGATTCGTGGACGAATTTTTATACCAATATCGAAGGCTTCACTTATGAACCGGGTTATGAATATGTTTTAAAAGTAAAAACAGAAAAAATAGAAAATCCTCCGGCAGACGGATCTTCCATAAAATATACTTTGGTAAAGCAAATATCTAAAACTAAAAAATAAACAATAAAACCTCCGGAATTTCCGGAGGTTTTGCTTTATCTGTTGCTGTTTGTATTGTGATCGTGATCATTCGGCGGTTTGGGATAATTTCCTTTGGTCATTTCTCCTACGGTATTGGCAGTGGTCATGGCGGCCACAAGATCATTCAGCATTCCGCTTGCTGCGGTGGGAGAATTGGGCAGTAAAACAAGATTGCTTCTGTTGCTTGCTCCTACGGAATGAAGCGTGTCATAATGCTGCGTTACAACAATAAGAGCAGAGGCTTCGTGAGAGTTGATATTAACGTTGTTCAGCATTCTTACAGATTCTTCCAGACCTTTTGCAATTTCTCTTCTCTGGTCTGCAATACCTTGTCCCTGCAGTTTTTTAGATTCTGCTTCGGCTTTTGCCACGGCTACAATTCTTATTCTCTGGGCTTCAGATTCGTATTCTGCGGCTGTTTTTTCTCTTTCGGCAGCGTTGATTCTGTTCATGGCGTGTTTTACCTGCTCATCCGGATCGATATCTGTAACCAGAGCTTTGATGATATCATATCCGTAACTCTGCATGGCTTCCTGAAGTTCTGCTTTTACGGCGATGGCAATATCATCTTTTTTTAAGAAAACATCATCCAGTTTTAATTTCGGAACTTCGGCTCTTACGACATCAAAAACATATGATGTAATCTGGTCGTGCGGACTTTCCAGCCTGTAAAAAGCATCGGCAACTTGAGTTCTGATGACCTGAAACTGTACGGAGATCTTCATTTTCACAAAAACATTATCCAGAGTCTTCGTATCAATCATTACATCCAGTTGCTGGATTCTGAGGTTCATCCTTTTTGCGATCCTGTCCAGATAAGGGATTTTAAGCTGCAAACCTGCATGACGGACGGAGTGAAATTTTCCGAGTCGCTCTACAATGGCCGCAGTTTCCTGTTTCACCGTGAAAAAAGAAGCAAATAAGGTTACCAATCCGATAAAAACAATAATTCCTAAATATGTCATAATTTGATTTTTTTATGGGGTGTAAATTTTTATTTAACTGAAAAACATTTGTCTGTGTTTGTTTAAATATATAAAAAATAATTTAAACGTTACAGCTATAACAATCAGCAGTTGTTATCAACAGGGAAAAAAAATACGCTAAGTTTAAGACGAAAAAAAACTTCAACAATTTTAAATTGAAGAAGTTCCTGATTTTTTAAATCCTGATAGTCGTTTTTGTTTATCTAAAAAGCAATTACACCGTCATTCCGATGTCGATTCCTTTAATTTTACGGTAAAGATCGGTTGCATAATTGTCGGTCATTCCTGAAACAAAATCTATTACTCCCAAAACTTTCTGGTAATCTGTTCCATCGTCGTATACAAACTGTTTAGGTAATAGTTTTAACGCTTTTTTGTCGTAAGATTTTCTTTCATCGTGCGATTTAAGAATAGACGGAATAAAATGATCCAGCAATTCGTACATTACATTATAACCTGCATTTTCAATTTCCACAACGGCTTTATGGTTGTAGATTTTTTCTATCGAGAAAGATTCAATATCCTGTAAAGCATTATTTTCAGATTTATAAATATCCAGAAGACCTTTTTCTAAATTTCCTTCCAGAATGGTATTAAAGTTATTTTTATAAAGCTCAATTGATTTATTGATTAATGCATTGATTACTTTAGCTCTTAAATAAGAAATCTGTTCGTTTTCATTTCCAATGGAATCCAGTTTGTCTTTTACTCGTTTTATGTCGTCTGTTTCAGATTTTACCAATTCAAAAAACAGGTTTTTGCAGTCCGCGGTAGAAACGATTCCCAATCGGTGCGCATCTTCCATGTCGATAATATTGTAACAGATATCATCTGCAGCTTCAACCAGCCAGACAAAAGGATGTCTTTTAAAAATATAAGGTTCTTCGCTTTCTGAAATTAAATTTGTGCCTTTTGCAATTTCAAGGAAAATATCTTTTTCATTCTGAAAGAATCCGAATTTTTTACGGTGAATGATTCCTTTCTTTTTAGCAATCGCTTCACACGGATATTTGGCGATACTTGCCAAAGTGGAAAACGTAAGCTGAATTCCTCCCGCATCTTTTCCCTGCTGTTGCTGCGCAAGAACCCTTATTGCATTGGCGTTTCCTTCAAAATTCACCAGATCCGCCCATTCTTTTTCATTGAATTTCGGTTTTAAATCAGATTCATTTCTTTCAAAATAACTCGCAATCGCATCTTCTCCGGAATGTCCGAAAGCGGGATTTCCGACATCGTGACACAGACACGCTGCTGCAATAACATTTCCTAAATTATGAAGGTAAAAGTTTTTGGAATCTTCAGTAAGATCATTTTTAAATTCGTCATGAATAAACTCACCCATTACACTTCCCAGACTTCTTCCAACGGACGAAACTTCCAGTGAATGCGTTAAACGGTTGTGTACAAAAACACTTCCCGGAAGCGGAAAAACCTGCGTTTTATTCTGCAGTCTGCGAAAAGCCGAAGAGAAAATAATTCTGTCAAAATCCCTCTGAAAATCCGTTCTTGAAGCCTTTGTCTGTGGATTGTTTCCGGTACGCTGATTCGTGAAAATCTGGTTTAAGTTCATCATTTTTCAAAATTACTTCAAATTTTATTTTTTACGAACTAATCGGAAGGATTTTTCTGAAAAATATCGTGTTTCCCGCTTTTGTTTTTCCGTAAAATACCTGTGACATTTTGCAGATTTTCATCGTAATTTTAGGATCATTAACTCCAAAAAACTGAAATCATGTCCGAATTTTTTAAACAAATCCTTGGAAGCACGATTATTACCGGATTTTTCACCGCAGTAATCGCATATTTTTTTCACAAAAGAACAGAAAAATACAATTCCGTTTTGAAAAGGGAATTTGAAGCGTTATCCAAAAAAGATACCGCTTATTTTGAATGGCGAAAAAATACCGTAGAATTGTTAGGACAGGTTTACATTCATCTGAACCGTTTAAAGCTTGCTTTTCAGAACAAATATTCTAAAGTACAGGAATATGACAGATTTTATGAAGATGAAATTATTTTAAAATCCAATCAGCACATCAGAGATCTGCTCATCAATAACGGTCATGCTTTGCCTCCTGAATTACTGGACGAAGCCACAAAACTGATCGAACATTTCGATGTGTGGTTAACGAAATACAATCAAATAAGAATTTTGGATAAAGATTTTAATTCAAAACAAATTTACGTAGGACCGGATGGTTTCCGCTTTCCTGAAAATGCCGAAAGACTGTTCAAAGAAAAATATGTTGAAATGTTTAATGAATTGCATCGGGCTTAATTTTTTTTCATGGCAAAATAATTGTTGTGTACATTTTCAAATTCATATTCTATGCCCGAAGGTCCACCGATTGTTCTGATGAAAGAAGATCTGCAGAAATTTGCAGGCGAAAAAGTAATGGAAGTAAAAGGAAATTCGATTACTGAAACTGCAGAAATTAAAGATCATTTTTTACGCGAAATAAAAACCTTCGGAAAGCAGACGTTTTTAATTTTTGATAAAGCCAATATCCGGATTCATTTGCTGATGTTTGGTTCTTACAGCTTATTTGAAAGAAAAGATCAGGCGCAGAATCTTCGTCTGGGCTTAACCTTTAAGAACGGCGGAATGTATTTTTATACCTGCAATGTAAAAACGGTAAAAGACAAATTCTTAAAAGATATTGATTGGGAAGCCGATATAATGAGTGATCTGTGGAATCCCGAAAAGGCAGAAGAAAGGCTGAAAGCTAATCCTGAAATGATGGTTTGTGATGTTTTGATGGATCAGGATATTTTCGCGGGAGTGGGGAATATTATTAAAAATGAGGCTTTGTTCAGAATTGGAGTTCATCCTGAAACTTTTATTAGAAATTTACCTTCAAAAAAATTAAAGGAACTGATTGCAGAAGCCAGAAATTACAGTTTCGATTTCAAGAAATGGAAAAAAGCGAATGTCCTGAGAAAACATTTTGAAGTGTATCATCAGGAAAAATGCCCAAAATGCGGTCTGGAAATTGTGAAAAAAGAAACCGGAAAAGGGAAAAGAACGAGTTTTTTCTGTGAAAAAGATCAGAAATTGTATTAGATAACTGAAAAATTCCGGTACAGAATTCTTTATAGAAACAGTACCGGAAAAGGGTTTATTTTCTATTAATCGTAACAAACGACAATCTGCCCGGATTTAAAGCAGCAATTGGGGAATGAACAATAGATATAGCCTGAAGGGCAGCCTCCATTACTGGGTGGAATTGCGTAAGGATATTGTCTGGTACACTGGTCTACAGGAGGTAAAACTTTATCTCCTCCCAAGATTTCATTCAATTCTTTTCTTTTTAATTTTTTCAAATTTTTCATGATGGATTTGGTTTGAATTTTCGACTGTAAGTTTCTCTTAGCAGCATTTAATTAAAACCTAAAATTAAAAAATAATTCTTAATAATATGAATTATTTTAAATCATATACTTGTAAAATATAATTGTTGTCGATGTACTTAAATTTTTCCAGTTAAAAATCTGAATTTCTTATTATACTCCATGAATTTCTAAACAATATATATTTTCTCTTGAAAAATGACAATGAATTCTTACTAAATTGTTAAAAAACAGCATTGATTTTTCATTCCAAAAAAACATCTTTTTGTTCTGCTCTAAAAATTTTTATTCAAAAAAAATACTCGAAAATATGCCTTGTAGAGTTTTTATGCTAACATTTATTAATATTCCGGAGGTTAGATATCAAAAATAAGTGAGATATTATTGTCCCCGAAAATGTTATTATGTATTGCATTTTTTCTTTTTTGGATTATCAACTTTTAAATACAAGCTGTGAAATAATTAACAGATCAATAATTTTTTACATATAAATCAAAAAAAGCCTTATTATTTTTTCATTTTTATATTAATTATTTGTAAACTATTTTTATCTAAATCTTAAACAAAAACCATTTAAAACACTGATATACATCATGATTATTTATTTTGGAACATTGTTTGAAAGTCGTAATATTGCAAATGTAAAATTGATAATAAATAGTCAAATAATTAAAAATTAAACAAAATGATCACTTACATCGGAATTGCAACATGTTTAGTAGTATTCGCCTCTTATTTTGCAGCAGCAAGAAGAGAAAGAAACTAATTTAGAAAGTTCTGATCTGGAGAAATTCAGTTCCTGAACAAAAAGACGAAATTATATTGTTATATGTTTTCAATCTGCAAAGATTGACTGCTCTTTTACTCAGTGTGAGTAAAAGGGCACAAAAAACATAGCACAAGATTTTACACTAAGGAAGACAAATTTTAATTTTTATAATAGCCGATAGAAAGTCGAACATTCATTTGTTCGGCTTTTTTGTTGGATAACCTTTATCTTTGCATATAATTTTCGCAAAATGAATCTGTACAATCTTATTATTCAAGACAAAGAAGAAGTTAGCCTTAATGATGTTTTCCTTGATCCCCAAAATAAAGAACAGCTTGTACAGCTTATTAAAGAAAATACATTTTCCAAAGAACTTCTGGAATTTGGACTTCCGGTAAACAACAAAATTCTTCTTCAGGGAAGTTCTGGCTGCGGAAAAACAATGACCGCAAAAGCCGTTGCCAATGCTTTGGGAAAAAGCATCATCATCCTGAATTTAAGCAATATCGTTTCCTCCAGAATCGGGGAAACTTCCCAGAATATTAAAATGATCTTTGATAAAGCGGCAAGAGAAAGATCCGTCCTGTTCCTTGATGAGCTCGACCAGATCGGAAAAGCAAGAGGGAGCGACGATAAAGATGTGGGCGAAATGAGACGTCTCGTAAATACTCTTATTCAGTTGATTGATTATTTTCCGGAAAATGCCCTGCTTTTGTGTGCGACAAACCATCCTGAAATCATTGACACGGCTTTATTAAGACGTTTTCAGCTTAAAGTAGATTATGCACTCCCTTCAAAACAATTTTTAGATGATTTTTATGACGATTTGCTGGTGAAGTTTCCTGAAGATTTGAGACATATTGAGAGGAAATATGATGTTTCTTTTGCTGAGGCCAAAGATCATGCTTTTACGGTGGTGAAAGGGAATTTGATTAAATCATTGGAAGCTAAAACGGAAAAGATATAGTTTGCTAAATGAAATCAGGATTTTTTTCAGTTTTTCTGATGTTTTTGCTTTCGTGCTCTGAAAAATATAGTGGAGAAATTACTTTTAAAAACTGTAAAGTCAACTATCCTTTACATGATGAGGAAAAAGAAAGAAAAATTAATGATGAAGCTGTTACAAATCAATGGGAGTATGAGTCTGCTTTGCGCGAATTAGCACTTTGTTTGTGTGATGAATACGATCGGAAACCTACCAAGGAAATTAAAGATAAGATTATTGAAATCTACAAGTATAGATTCGAATATTATAACAGAAATGATTCTTTTGAGAAAATAAATTTTGATTCTATTTTAATGAATAGGAAAAGAATTTTTGATCCGGCAATGATCATTGATTAATAAGATATTGTTTTATATTTGGAAATTATAAATTTAAATTTCAAATAAAACTTTAACCTTATGAAAACCAAAAGCCTGTTTGTCGCTTTATCTCTATTTACGTTCAGCTCTGTATTTTCTCAAAAAATCTTTAATGCTATTGAAAGTCAGGACATCGAAAAGGTAACAAAATTATTGGAGAAAGGAGAAAATATAAACCAAAAATCAAAAGAAGATGGTTTAACGCCTTTATATTCTGCAGTAGGAACAGGAAACGTAAAACTGGTTGAACTTTTAATAAAAAAAGGCGCCGATGTTAATACGCCTTTAGAAAGCACCGCAACTCCGCTGAATTTTGCTTCTCAGGAAGGATTTGTAAAGATTGTAGAATTACTTCTCAGCAATAAAGCAAATCCAAATTTCCAGGATGTTAACGGGTGGACTGCATTACGTTTTGCCACAAGAAATAACAGATTTGAGGTGGTAAAACTTCTAGTCGAAAATAAAGCTATGGTAGACTCCAGAGCAAAAGATCTTGCAACACCTTTCGCAAGCGCAATCAGTAAAGGCTATTTAAATATCGCGGAATATCTTATAAAAAACGGCGCTGATATTAATAATATCGATGCTGATCATGAAACCCCGATTATGTACTGTGCTCAGGGTGGAAATTTGGAAACGGTAAAATTTCTGCTTCAATATAAGCCTGATTTAACAATTAAAAATAAGGACGGCAAAACAGCTTTGGATATGGCAAAAGAGAAAAATAACGCAGAAATTGTTAAGCTTTTACAGTAAAAAACAATGAAAAAAACAATCCTTATTTTCGCGTATTTTCTTTTAATTTTCAATTCCTGCCAAAATAAATCAGAGGAAGCAAAATCTGCGACAAATGATATTGTTTTTAAAGATAAAGCAGGTCATATGATTACGAAAAGCGAATTAGAAAATACAACAGGAAAAATAGATTATGAAATTATGGATAATAAAAATATTGATCCAACAGCAAGAAAACTGCATACAGAAGCTAGAGAACTCGGGCAGTCAGGAAAGTATGATCTTGCCATTGCGAAACTTAAAGAAGCCATAAAAATTCAACCCGACTGGTCATATCCTATGTATGATCTTGCTTTTACATATCTTTTAAAAGGAGATTTCGATAATGCTTTAAAATTTTATAAAAAAACTGATGATCTTTCACCCAAAGGATTTTTCACTACAAAAACAGCTTTATACACTCTTCAAGGTGAACAGTCGGGAAAATTTCCTAAAGGTCTCTATTTAGCTTATCTGCAAATAGAATGGACGGATGATAAGGAACAGAAATTAGAAATTACCAAAACCCTGACCGAAAAAGTTCCTGATTTTGCTCCTGCATGGAAAGAGCTTGCCAATCTTATGGATAACAAAGCAGAAAAGTTTAACGCTATTGAACAAGGTCTGCTAAAAAATCCTGACGCAGATACCAAAGGAATTCTGGAAATAAATAAGACAATTTTACTAGACCAAAATGGAAAGAAGGAAGAAGCCAAAAACCTTTTAGGACATCTTATTTTTTCATCTGATGCTACCACAGCCAATATTGAGCTTGCAAAATTTACTCTAAACTCAATAACTGAAAAAAAATAGCAGAATGGAATTGATCAGAAAAGAAATCGAAGGAAGACAGATTGAAGTATATACAGAATCGAAAAAATTTATCCTTGCCGGTAAAAAAGGGGATGTTAAAAATACGCTTGAGAATTATGGAGCCGTCGTGAAAAAATTTAATAAAGAGCAGGATGTTTATTTGCTGATCGGTCGGGATTTTTTTGTTTCCGGTAATTACAGTTACATCAACCGCAACTATCTTTTTGAAGATGAGCTGCTGGAAAATCACTTGTCACTCAGCTTTTTCCCCAATCTTAAAAGAGATTTCTATAACATGATCCGAAGTCTGCTTCAGCGTGAAGATCTTTACATCCACTATTTTTCTATCGGAAAACCTCTAAGCAAAGAGGATTTTGAAAAATATGAGAAAAAATTAAAACGGAAAATTCCTTCGGCTGTCAAAGAGTTTTACAGCCTATTCGGTCACATTCAAATTTTATGGGATTATAAGGAACCTTACGTGGACAGAAGAGTAAAAGCAGGCAAAGCTTGGAATTTAGATGCTTACGACAATCATATCGGATCCATTCAGATACTGCCTTTAAAAACGGTTTTATTTGATAAATGGGAAGAGCATTTCGATGTGGATGATGACCTGAAAATATTTGATTTTTATTCGGAGTACAATATGATTGCTTTAGATCTTAATTCTGATGATGATCCAACCATGTATAAAGGAGATAACTATGGCAATTCTTTTACAGACCATTCTACAATGAGCTTTACTGATTATATTTCTTTAACATTAAATCTCCACGGCTTGAGAGAAAGAGGAGGTTATTTTGTACATTTTTTTAGCAATAATCATTCAAAGACCAAATTAGGAAATGCGATTAAAAAATCATCTGAAATACCTTCACGATAAATTTAAAATCTTAGAATTATATCAAAATTTTCATTAAATAATAGCTGAAATTAAACATTTTTAATACTTTAGGGCTCTAAATTTAAAACTAATATACTATGGCAATCAATTTTGCATCAGAAGAAGAGAAAAAGGGTTTCTGGGAACTTTCCAATACCATTCAGGCAGGAAACTACGAAGAAGCTTTAAACCTTTCTAAAAATTTACTCGAAAGATTTCCTGACAATAAAGCGGTCTACCATAACCAGATCGGCGCAATGATCTATCTTTCCAAGAATGATTACTGGGGCGCAACATCGCATTATACCAAAGCTTTAGAATATGGTTTCGACGCGGAAGCCTGTGAAGAAAACATCTGGGAATCGGCTGTAGATTCTTACAAATTTCTTATTGACAGTGAAGAAGGTTTCTGCTCGCTGATGATTAAAGATACGCACGAATTTATTGCCGCCAATGATTTGGTTCAAAAATACGAAAGTCTTTTCCCGAATGGAAAATATGCAGTTGAAGCTAAAGAACTCAATTACATTTTCAGCTTATCAGAAGAACTGCTGGAAAACAATAACTATAATTCTTCGGCATTACAGAAAAACTATTCGGAAAAATATCCGAATGGAAAACAACGCGAAGTGGTGACGGCTTTGTGTGAAATTATTGATAACAATTCTTAGAATTAATTTCGAAAATATATTTCGTTATTGACTGTCATAGAAAAACTATTATAAAGTCAAAAAAAATCCAGCAGTCTTGGTTTGCAGGATATATTCTAAACAAACCAAAAGTATTATAACATAGCAGACAACAGATATGTGATTCATTATCAGAAAGAAAAAAATGGCAAAATCAATAGCAAAAACAAAAACATTATTTAAAAAAGCATTTTATTATAACTGGGATAATGGATTAACCGGCTTAGAAAAAATTGTAAGAGATAGCAATTGTGACAAAGCAACTGCAATTATGATTTTTTGGAGAGGTCATCCAAATTACTATTATAATCATCCAAATGTAGAAAAAATGGAAGATTATGAAAAGGCTGCATTCGATTTTTTGAAATTATTGGAAAAAGATCTGGTCTCGGAAAGATATCCCAAAATCATCTCATTTTCTCCTGAAAAAGAATTTATTCCTGCCACTTTAGGCAACATCCCAAAAGAACTTATTCAGTATGTAGAAGGAACTATACATTATCAGGAAGTGTTATTTCCAAACAAAAATCCTTTTGACGAAGAAATAATGGCTCTCTGTAAAAATTGTGACAATATGATCAAGATGTTTGAATTAGAAAAACGAGGTGCTGATTTCAGTTTAAAAATTAATAACGGTTATTCTTATCCCATTGCAATTGCTTGTGGAAGTGGACAAATAGAAGCTATTAAATATTTTATTGAGAAAGGATATGATCTAAATAAAAAATATAGTAAGAATCCTTTATTCTGGAGCGCTGTTATAAACAAAAAAATTCAGGCAGTTAATTTGATATTAGAAAACGGTGGAAAAATAAATCAAAAAGGAGAATTTGGCAGAACAATTTTACATTTAATTGCGGGTTGGTTTGCCGAAAACCAAGATGGTTTCGACGATGAATTAATGAAAATCCTTAGCTTTTTAATTGAGAAAGGAGCAGATGTAAACGCTAAAGATTCATCTAAAAAAACTCCGCTTGATCTGGCGATTATGTGGAATAATGTAAAATATATAGATTACTTATCTGGTTTTCAGTCTTATTAAATTATAACGAGATTGCTTCGTCGCTTCGCTCCTCGCAATGACATAAAAAATCCCTCTCATCACTGAAAGGGATTTTTCTATATCTAAAAAACTTTTAATTACATATAAGCTTCAATTGGCTCACAGGTACAAACTAAGTTTCTGTCTCCGTAAGCTTCATCCACTCTTGAAACTGTAGCGAAGAATTTGTGGTCTCTTACCCAATCTAAAGGATAAGCTGCTTTTTCTCTGCTATATGGTTTATCCCAAGAATCGGAGATTACCAGTTGTTCTGTGTGAGGCGCGTTTTTCAACACGTTGTTGGCTGCGTCTGCTTCACCGTTTGCAATCTCATCAATTTCATGTTTAATGGCAATTAAAGCTTCTGCAAAACGGTCGATTTCAGATTTGCTTTCAGACTCAGTCGGCTCAATCATTAAAGTTCCTGCAACCGGGAAAGAAACGGTAGGAGCGTGGAAACCATAGTCCATTAATCTTTTCGCTACATCGGCAACTTCAATTCCTAACGATTTGAACTGTCTGAAATCTACGATACATTCGTGGGCAACTCTTCCGTTTTCGTTTGAATATAAAATCGGGAAATGCTCAGCTAAAATTTCTTTTAAATAATTCGCATTCAGAATCGCGTGTTCCGTTGATTTTTTCAGACCTGAATTTCCTAACATTTTGATGTAAGCGTAAGAAATATTCAGAATTAATCCAGAACCGTAAGGTGCTGCAGAAATACCTTCAATCGCATCTTTTGATCCGATTCTGATATTTGCATTGGAAGGTAAGAAAGGAACTAAGTGTTTAGCCACACAAATCGGACCAACTCCGGGACCTCCTCCTCCGTGAGGAATTGCGAACGTTTTGTGTAAGTTTAAGTGACAAACGTCTGCTCCGATGTTTCCGGGACTTGTGTATCCAACCTGAGCATTCATGTTCGCTCCGTCCATATAAACCTGTCCTCCGTGTTCGTGGATCAAAGCTGTAATTTCTTTAATGTTGGCATCGAAGAATCCGTATGTAGACGGATAGGTGATCATTACACAGGAAAGATTTTCAGAATGCTGTTCTGTTTTTGCTTTTAAATCTTCGAAATCGATTTCTCCGTTCTCAAGGTTTTTAACCACAACAATTTTCATTCCTGCCATTGCCGCAGAAGCAGGGTTGGTTCCGTGTGCAGACTGAGGAATTAAAACCACATTTCTGTGACCTTCACCTCTTGAAATGTGATATTCTCTGATCACCATTAATCCTGCGTATTCTCCCTGAGCTCCGGAATTCGGCTGAAGAGAAGTTCCTGCGAAACCTGTAATTTCAGCTAAATCTTTCTCCAGTTCACGGATCATTTCCTGATAACCTCCTGCTTGGTCAACCGGTACAAACGGATGAACAGAACCCCAATTGTCCCATGAAAGCGGTAACATTTGTGTTGCGGCGTTCAGTTTCATCGTACATGAACCTAAAGAAATCATTGAGTGGGTTAATGATAAATCTTTTCTTTCAAGACGCTTGATGTAACGCATCAATTCTGTTTCCGTATGGTATTTGTTGAATACTTCTTCCGTAAGAATTTCGTCTTTTCTTAAATTCTCTTCCGGAATGCTGTATCCTTCTTTAATTTCTAGTTTGAAAGTCTGCTTATCTTTGAACTGGGCAAAAGAAGCCATCAGATAATTTAACTTATCCAATGTTGTACTTTCGTTGATCGCAATACTTACAACCCCTTCTGTGAAGTAGTTTAAGTTTAATTTGTGATCAAGCATCATTCTCATCAGTCTTCCTTTCTCATCTTCATTCATCGTGATTTTTACCGTATCAAAGATCGGTTCTTCCACGATTTCATATCCTAAAGCTTTCAGGCCTCCCTTCAAAGCGTTGGCTTTGAAATGAATCTGATCTGCGATATAATTTAATCCTTTCGGACCGTGATAAACAGCGTACATTCCTGCCATAACAGCCAAAAGAACCTGAGCGGTACAGATGTTTGAAGTCGCTCTTTCTCTTTTGATGTGCTGTTCTCTCGTCTGTAAAGCCATTCTTAAAGCACGTCTTCCGTACACATCCTGGGAAACTCCGATAATTCTTCCCGGAATATCTCTTTTGTAGTCTTCCTTACAAGAGAAAAATGCTGCGTGAGGACCACCGTAACCCAATGGAATACCAAATCTCTGCGTTGTTCCCACTGCACAGTCTGCTCCCATTGAAGCCGGAGATTTTAACTTCACCAAAGCCATCGGATCACAGGCAACAACTACCTGAAGATCTAATTTTTTATAGTCAACGATGTTTTCTGTATAATCTAAAACAATTCCGTTTTTCCCGGGATATTGTAATAAAACTCCGAAGTAAGAACCGTCAAACTCATGCGTTTTGTGATCTCCTTCTACGATTTCGATTTCAAGACCTTCCGCTTTTGTTTTTAATACAGATACTGTCTGAGGAAGCACAAGATCGGAAACAAAGAATTTATTGGCTCCGGCTTTTTTCTGGTCTTTCGTTCTGTTGTTGAAGAACATATGCATTGCTTCTGCAGCAGCCGTAGATTCGTCTAATAATGAAGCATTAGCCAAGGCAAAACCTGTAAGATCACACACCACAGTCTGGAAATTAAGAAGTGCTTCCAGTCTTCCCTGTGCAATTTCCGCCTGATAAGGAGTATATGCTGTGTACCAGCTTGGATTTTCAAAAATATTTCTCTGAATAGCCGATGGCAGCAACGTGTTGTGATATCCGAACCCGATGTAGCTTGTATAATCAGTGTTTTTCGATGCTAATTCCTTTGAATGGATCAGCATTTCGTATTCTGAAAGCGGTTCTGAGATTTCAAGATCTTTTTCTAAACGGATAGAAGAAGGGATGGTTTGAGAGAGAAGCTCCTCGATACTTGAAACGCCAACTTTTTCCAGCATTGCCTGTTTATCGGCTTCATTTAAGGAAATGTGACGGCTCACAAACTGTTCTGTATTCATTTTTATTTATTAGATTTTGTTTGTAAAAAAGATTCGTAAAATTACGCATTTTTAGAAAATTGTACAACTAAATTAAAATCATAAATAAATAATATAAGGTATTTTAACTTATTTAAAATTAAAGCCTTTTTGTTGAGTTATTGAACATAAAATTTGTTAAAAAAAGCAGTTGAGAATAAATTTTACTGCCAGTTAGATTTTCTAAAATTTAAAAATAATCAATATTACAAGTACTTATTTTTAAACTCGCCAGGTTTTATAATTATTTAAATGTTAAATTTTCCAAATCTGTTTACGGAAATTCATAATATTATCAATTAAAAAATCCTCCAAAATTTAAATTTGGAGGATCTATTTATAGTAAGGCAATGTTAATTTATTGAAGGTTAGGCTGTTTTATCAAATCTTCAATCTTCAAAATAACATCATCAATATCAAAAGGTTTTGGGATAAAAATATCCGCTTTGCAGGAGTTTACAACGTTTGCCGCTTTTGCATGGGCGCTGATAATCATTACGGGAATATGAGACGTTGCGGGATTTTCTTTGATCTGGTTGCATAAATCTGTTCCCAAACCATCCGGTAATTTCACATCCATGATAAAAATATCGGGAACTACGGATTGATCTCTGTTGTTAAATGCTTCAGCATTGGCGAAAGAACGTACATCATAATTCTCAAATGACAGGAGTAGCTGCAATGCATCTCTGATGCCTGTCTCATCTTCAACGATAAAAATTGTTTTCATATCCGTTGCATCGCAAAAACAAAGCCAATCTTAAACGAAATCTTAAATTAATGAAAAATTGAAGATCAATTTTATCTGATTCGGAATAAATCGATTATTAATATTCATCGATATAAGTTATTTTCTTAAAGGAATACTTTTTGTAATCTCTGAGAAACAAAACCACAACTTAAAATATATGAAACATTATTTTCTACCCATGTTAACTTTGCTGACGTTGAGCTGCAAAGAAAATAAAACAGAAAAAACAGAGGGCAATACCGCCGTTACCAAAACCGATACGCTGAAGCTTCCTGCACCGGATGAAAAAAACAGCAAGACAAAATTCAGCAACGTATTGGGATGGTCTAAAGGAAAAGCGCCTGTTGCTCCTGAAGGATTTACCGTAACAAGATTTGCGGAAAATATTAAAAGCCCCAGAAATATGATTCAGGCTGAGAATGGAGACGTATTTGTGGTGTTGTCTAATTCTGAACGTACTGTTTCGGAGAAAATTAAAAATGACATCAGTGGTAAGAGTGATGCTGAAGTAGACGGAAAATCTGCCAACCGAATAATCATTTACCGTGATGCCAACAAAGATGGTATTCCGGAATCTTCAACAGTGTTTTTAGCTAATCTTAACCAGCCATATGGAATGCTCATCATTAATGATCAGTTTTATGTTGCCAATACAGACGGATTATGGGTCTATCCTTACAAATTGGGAGATACAAAGATCACTAAGCCAGGGAAAAAGATCGTAAGTCTTCCTGCGGGTGGATATAACAATCACTGGACGAGAAACCTGATCGCCAATAAGGATCAATCCAAAATCTATATTTCCGTAGGTTCGGGAAGCAATGTAGGGGAAAACGGAATGGATAAAGAGGTGAGAAGAGCCAATATTTTAGAAGTAAATCCCGACGGAAACGGTGAGAAAATCTATGCAGCAGGTCTCAGAAATCCTGTCGGGATGAGTTGGAATCCCGTAACCGGAGAACTCTGGACTGTTGTAAATGAGAGAGATGAATTAGGAGACGATTTAGTTCCGGATTATCTTACCAGTGTAAAACAGAATGCTTTTTACGGTTGGCCATATTCTTACTTCGGTAAAAACGAAGATCCCCGAAGAAAAGGAGAAAGACCCGATCTTGTACAGAAAACAATAGTTCCGGATGTACCTTTGGGAAGTCATACTGCATCTTTAGGTTTGACATTTTATACAGGATCACAATTTCCCGAAAAATATAAAAACGGAGCTTTTATCGGACAGCACGGATCTTGGAACCGCTCATCTTTGGTAGGATATCAGGTTGCTTTTGTCCCTTTTAAAAACGGAAAACCTTCCGGTTCATATCAGCCTTTTCTTACAGGTTTTATAGCAAATGAAGCAAAAGGAGATGTTTACGGAAGACCGGTTGGAGTTTTGCAGTTAGCAGATGGATCTTTACTGGTCGCAGATGATGTAGGAGGAATTGTCTGGAGAGTATCTCGTAAAAATTAATGAAATTCAACAGATTATCAGAAAGCAGTCATTCAGGGCTGCTTTTTTATTAACCACATCGTTTTCATAGCAAATAAAAAATAGAGCTTGATCATTCAGGCTCTATTTATTTGATTTAAAAGTTCTTTTACCTTCCGTAAAATATTTTACAATGCTTTGCTGTTAAGATTGGTGTCTGCAACTTTTGTAAGCAGCTCATCACACTTTTTTTCTTCCTCCAAAGTGCTTAAAAGATGCTGAAGACAGTCTTTTTCTTCCAGTACTTTTGCGAAAGCTGCTAAAGTTCCGTATGTGGCAATTTCATAATGCTCAACCTTCTGTGCTGCGGCAATAATTCCGGCATCTCTTACAGCTCCGGGTTCTGTTTCTTCGATAATGCTTTTTCCTTCATCCAGTAAACCCTGCATCGCATCACATTTTTTAGCCTGCGCTTTCTTGCCCAGAGCTTTGAAACATTCTTCCAGTCTTTCCACATGGCCTTCGGTTTCTACCATATGATTTTCTATTGCTTTTTTCAGTTTTGCATGCGTTGCATTTTTCATCATGGTAGGCAACGCTTTCAGTAAAGCTTTTTCTGCCCAGTAAATGTCTTTCAAAGAATCTTCAAAAAGGTCTTTTAGTTCTTTTGCCGCGTTTTTCTTTGCCGGAGTTTTAGAGGTTGCTTTTGTTGAAGTTTTCGAGGTTGCCTTTGTTGGAGTTTTGGCATTTGATTTTGCTGCGTTTTTTGCTGGTGCTGATTTTTTCGCAGGTGTTTTTTTAGTTGCGGTTTTTGTTTCCATAATATAATATTTTAGTGTTTGGTTGCTGGTGAATCTGCAACTATAAGACCAATTTGGCTCAAAACACACAACTGTGGTATGAAAAGATCAGACAAAGATTTTTCTGTTGATGATTTTCAGATATTCCTCTTTTTCCAGCTTTTTCACAGCTCTCACTACTGTTTCCACTCTTAAGGCGGTAATAGCGGCAATTTGCTGTCGGGTTAGCGGAACCTCATAGGAATATTTGGATTGGTCTTCATAAAAACTTTTATGATAATCTAAAACCCCCACAATTCTTGTTTCCGGACGAAGAGACGAATTGTTTTCCAGCATAATATATTTGTAATAAAGTCTTTCGGACAAGAATTTGTTGATGTCTCTTGAAATTTCAGGATTCTCGTCAAGAAGCTTTTCAAAACTTCTTTTTGAAAGTTTTAATACAGTACATTTTTCAAAAGTTACTGCGTTTACAGGATAAGTCTGATCTATAAACAACAAAAGTTCGCATACACTCAGTCCTCTGTCCAGAATGGCAAGAATAAGTTCCCTGCCTTCATCATTGTAATGGTTCAGTTTTATTCTGCCTTCTACAACCTGATAATAATACTTCGGTTTTTCCCCTTCATTAAAAATGGTTTGATGGCGATCGAAAGTTTCTTCTTCTGCGCCATAGTGGAGTAAAAGTTCTTCTGATATTAGCATATATAAGATTTTGTGATGATAATGGTATTGGCGGAAGCGGATTAATTAAATTTAAAAATAAAAAAATCATACCATTATAAAGAATATCACAATTTCTGTTATCTGATTGGGAAAATTATGCTAAGATTCAGACAATTATTTTTTCTATGTGAATGTATAATTACGCACAAAACTTTCAAACAAAATAAAAATGTCTGAAAGTTTCAGTAGTTTTAAAATTTTAGATTGATTATATTTCTGAGTTCCTTTTGTGGGTAACCAAATCCATTACTTTTCCAATATCTTCATTTCTGTATTCCGAGTAGACGTGCGAGTGAAAATCATTCAGTTTTCTGAGCAATTCCAGAAGTTCGGTTTTTTCTTTATTTTCCAGTTTTCCGGCAAGAATTCTCGATGTCATATTAACTTTTTCAACAGAACGGTGGAAATAATCTTCACCTTTTTCGGTGATGTTGAGACGTTTGCTTCTTTTGTCTTCGCTGTCATTCTTTTCTTCGATTAAGCCATATTCCAGAAGACGTTTGATGATTTGAGTTCCCGTCTGTTTCTCGTGTCCGTTTCTTTCAATCAACTGAATTTTAGTCAGATTCGGTTCGTCCTTCAATCGGTAAAGGTAGGTAAATTCTTCATTGGCGAGTTCAGGAAAATCATTCAGTCCCTTTCGGATCAGTTGTTTAGAATATCGTCCCAAAAGCAGAACCTGTTTGCAGATTTCATTTTCTGTGAACGAAACCTTATGCTGTTCATTTTTAAAAAGCTTGGTAGGGCTCTCTTTTCTGTATTTTTTATCATTCAGCCAAAGACGGAAATCCTCGACCGTAGAGTGAGGTTTATAAGCTTCGGAATTTTCAAATTCTTTAACCTGATGCAGCAAATCAATGAAAAAATCAGTATTCATAGTGCAAATTTAATCTAAGTATTTTAAATATTTTTTTATAATCTAATAAAGAGGTTTAAGAATCTAAATCCTCCAACGCTCCAACTCTCCAACCCTAAAACCCCTAAAACTCTCTAACACTAAAGCTTCACACTTCCCATTCCTCCATCAATTCCGAAAACCTGTCCTGTAATCCACGACGATTTATCCGAAACAAGGAAAGCCGTCATTTCCGCAATTTCTTCAGCCGTTCCCACTCTTTGCAACGGATGTCTTTTTGCAGAGGCTTCTCTTTTCTCAGGCGTTGCTAAAAGCTGTGATGCTAAATTCGTGTCCGTTAAAGAAGGAGCAATTGCATTTATCCGTATTTTCTGAGCCGAAAATTCCGCCGCCAGACTTTTCGTAAGACCTTCCACTGCATTTTTACTCGCCGCAATCGAAGCGTGAAAAGGCATTCCCAGTTTTGCCGCAACGGAACTGAAAAGCACAACAGAGGCACTTTCCGACTTTTTAAGATTCGGCAAAAGTTTCTGAATAATTTTAACCGCTCCCAGAACATTGATCTCAAAATCATTCTTAAAATCATCCACAGAAAGTCGGTTAAAAGGTTTTAAATTAATGCTTCCCGGTGCATAAACCAATCCATCCACCACTTCAGGGAAATTAATGTCATCTAAATTTCCCGAAAGAATATCCATTGGATGAAATTCAATATTCGGATGACTCAGTTCGTGATTTTCCGTTCTGGAAATTCCAATGATTTTGTGTTGTTCTGCAAGAATTTTTGCCGTTGCTAATCCGATTCCCTTTCCGCAACCGATGATGACGATATTTTTCATAATTTTTATTTTAATGTTTTGAACACGAAGTTCATACAGTTTTATACTTTGATACACTTCGACAGGCTCAGTGTGACATCTCTAATACTATTCGTTTAATTATCTTTTAATTGTCAGCCTGAGCTTAGTTTATCCTGTCTGACGAAATAAAGTGTCTATTTACAATGCTTTTTTGCTCTTTTGCAAAACTTTATTTCCAAACAATTCTTTTGTGACTTTTGTGGTAAAATTTATCTTTTAGAAATTTTATTATTGCTGATAATTCTCTGTCTGCTGCATTTAAAGCGGTTGATTTCTTCGCTTCTTTTTTTCAGATGTTTCTGGCTCACTCCCGAATTCACTCTTTTTCTCCAAAGCTTAAAACTCGATTCTTTCAGCTCCGAACGCATCAGTTCAATTACTTCCGATTCACTGATTCCAAACTGAAATTGTATCGCTTCAAACGGTGTTCGGTCTTCCCACGCCATTTCGATGATTCTGTCGATTTCTTTTATGTTGAGGTTTTTATTCATTTTTTTTGATTTTTAACGCAAAGTCCGCAAAGATTTTTTCTTTAAAATTTTGAAAATATTTTTTGTTCGCAAAGGCGTTTCACTCAGCAAAGTCTTTTTATAGAATCTTTTTTGCTCTTTTGAAAACTTTTTACCAATCAATTCTTTTGTGTCTTTTGTGGTTAAAATATCATTTCAGATTTTCAATAAATTCCTTCGCCGTTTTAAAATGCTGTTTTCGTTTTTCTTCCGGCATCTTCTCCAGTGTTCTCAGCATCATTCCCAGTCTTGGATTTTTGGCAAAAAAATCTTGATGGTCATTAATAAAGTTCCAGAACAGCGCATCCCATTGTTCCGCCCAGTCACCATCCGGATAATCGCTCATTTTTTTGATATAATTGCTTCCGCTGATGTACGGTTTCGTGCTCATTTTTCCGCCGTCCGAAAAACTGCTCATTCCATACACATTCGGAACCATAACCCAATCGTAAGAATCAATAAACATTTCCATAAACCATTGGTACACTTCATCAGGATCGAACTGAGCAAGATTCATAAAATTGGCAAAGATCATCAGTCTTTCGATGTGATGGGTATAACCTGTTTTCAGGATTTTCTGGAGCGAGCTGTCAATCGGGCGGATTCCTGTTTTGGCGGTGTAAAAAGACTCCGGAAGTTTTTGCTTGTGTTTCCAGTAATTTTTATTCCGCTGATACGTTCCCTGATAAACATAAACCCCGCGAACAAATTCTCTCCAACCCAAAATCTGGCGGACAAAACCTTCCAGAGAATTCACCGGAATATCGTTGTCTTTTGCAAATGAAATCGCTTTTTCCAGCACATTTTCAGGCGTTAACAGCCCGACGTTCATTAACGGAGAAAGCACACTGTGATGAAGAAAATGTTCCTTTTCCACGATGCTGTCCTCATAAACCCCAAATTCCAGAAAGCGGTTTTCAAGAAACTGTTCGAGCCATTGTTCAGCTTCTTTAAAAGTAGTCGGGTAGAGCTGTTCATCCGCAAGCGTTCCGTAATTCTTGGCAAAATGCTTTTCGGTATATTGTTTTGCTTCCTCATAAAATTCATTGTTTTTCGGAAAATGAATTGCGGGCGCTTTTTTATTTTTCGGATATTTTTTCCGGTTTTCGGTGTCGTACGTCCATTTTCCGCCCAAAGGTTTTCCTGCTTTCATCAGAATATTTCGGGTAATTCTCTGCTGCTTATAAAAATCAGTCTGATGATAGCCTTTTTTACCTTCAAAATAATCTTTCAGGTCTTCTTTGCTGTTGATGAAAAGCGGACTATCCAAAATTTCGAGTTCTAATTTCGTTTCCTTTAATCTTTTTTCCAGCCAGTTGTCGCAAACATCCGTTGTTTTTATCGTTGTAAAATTTTCTTTTTCAAGTTTCAGAATTAAATTTCTGATGTCCGAAAATTTCGATGAACTTTCTATATATTCAACTTCAAAACCCACCTTTTTTAATTCATTTTCATAAAATTTCATTGTCGAACGGTGAAACGCAATCTTCTGTTGATGAAAAGAATACTGTTTAAAAAACAGAAATTCCTCTATCAAAAATACAGGCTGACTTTTATCCAGATAATCCGTATCCTCAAAAAGCTGATGCGGAAAAATCAATTGGGCGGTATGTTTTACTGCTTTAGCCATAAACGTCTGAATTTTTGATTGGAATCATACATTTCTGCCTGTTTTTCAGGGTTAAAAGTCCGGTCACGATTATCATTTCCGACTCCGGCGAGATACATCCAGTTGCCGTAATTGCTGTGAACATCATAATCAATAAGCATTTCCTCAAAATAAGCCGCTCCGATTCTCCAGTCCTGTTTCAGGATTTTGCAGAAGTAGGAAGATACATTTTGACGACCGCGATTGCTCATCCAGCCGGTATTTTTAAGTTCAAGCATATTCGCATTCACGAAATCGGAATCCGTTTCTCCATCCTTCCATTTTTGAATCAATGTTTTATTGTTTTCCGCGAAATATTTTTGATGATTAATTCCGCTTTTCCAGAAAATCAAATCTTTATACTGTAAAGAAACATATCTGAAAAAATCCCTCCAAAGCAATTCAAAAATCAACCAATACGTTGAATCATTGGCTCCGAATTCTTCCTCATATTTTTTTATCTCGTGGTAAATGGTTACCGCAGAAAGACTTCCATCCGACAGCCAAGCCGAAAATTTCGAACTGTAATCTGTTCCCACCAAACCGTTTCGGGTTTGCTTGTACTGACTCAGATTCTGCGTTTCCGAGAAATAATGATGCAATCTTTTCAATGCTTCATTTTCTCCACCCGAAAAAGGAAAAGCAGTTCTTTCGTCCGTTTCAAAATCTTCAAAACCGAGCGATTTTAACGAAATGGTATCACTTTTAAAATGAATTTCCGATTTATCGTACATCAAATCTTCCGATTCAAATTCAGGGCGAATCAGCAGATTTTTTTCAATTTTCTGCCGGAACGCGGTAAAAAGCATCGGAATTTTATCCAAAGTCTTAAAAACAAAAAGCGGATGAACCAGAAACTGAGAATACGATTTTTCCCAAATGGCAGCCGGAACCACACTTCGGATTTTTGTATGAAGTTCGGTTTCTTCCTTCGTCCATTCTTCCTGACAGAAAATCTTCACGATTTCAAATTCCTTGGAAATTTCTTTAAAAACGTCTTCCGTTTTGCCGTATTTAACTAAAAAAGGAATCTTCTGTTTCGCTAAATTCTGCTTTAAATTTTCTACACTTTCCAGCAAAAGTTTTGCACGGTATTTTCCGATTTTTCTGAAGCCAAACTGTTTTTGAGCAAAAAATTCAGAGTCAAAAACATACACCGCAAGAAAAGGTAACTCTTCCTGCATCGCTTTGTATAAGGATTCTGAATCTCTCGTTCTCAAATCTTTGGTGAACCAGAGGATGTTGATTTTTTGTTTTTCCGGCATCTTTCGCTGCAATATTTTACTTCGTCCCAGTTTTTTTTCCACTTTTTCCGCCAGTTGAAAGGCAGTCCGCAGACTTCACAGATTTTGGAAGGTAATCCTGAAGGCATATTTTTTATATTAAACTTTAATTCAAATACAATTGTAATGTTAACAGGTCGCTCCTACGGAGCTTCCTTTTTACGGCTTTCTATTTTCTTTTAACAGTACATTCCTACGGAATTTTATAATGCTCCGATAAGAGCTGACTGTTAATAGCTAACATTTTTATAAGATGAGAGCTCCGTAGGAGCGACCTGTTAATGATTCATTTATTCCAACA
This sequence comes from Chryseobacterium sp. C2(2020), assembly GCF_014218915.1. NCBI lineage: Bacteria > Pseudomonadati > Bacteroidota > Flavobacteriia > Flavobacteriales > Weeksellaceae > Chryseobacterium > Chryseobacterium sp. C2(2020). The sequence goes on along the minus strand of NZ_JACLCT010000001.1, from coordinate 32,126 downwards.
AAATCGTTTTCAAACCTTTCGGCTCTTTTAATAACCTGTAATTCATCAAAATCTTTTGTGACTTTTGGCTCCGTCGAATCTTCGATTTGCGGTTAAATATCACTTACAATAATTTTTAAAATTATTAATCGCCACGTCTTTCGCTTTCAGATCGTGCATCATATTGTACAATCCGAAAAACGTTCTGTTTAGGTATATAAAATGTCGTGAACCACGGTTGGTATTCATTCCTTTCATATCACTTGCTTTCGCATATTTTTGTCCCAGATCGGCAATTTCCTGAAAGAACGACTCATCCGAAAAGTCAAATTTTTCCTGATTAAACGGTCTCGTAAACAATTCCAGCAATTCGTAGAATAATTTGGCAAAAAACTCTTTTTCCTGTGGCGAATCATCTTCACGCAAAATTTCCAATGTAAACAATTTCTCACGGAAAATCTCAGGATTCTTTAAATTTTCTTCTTTCGCCAGTTCGAAATACGGAATGTAGAAATCTTCCGGAATTTCCTTGATACAGCCAAAATCGATAACCAACAATTCATTGTTTTCCGAAATCAGGAAATTTCCCGGATGCGGGTCGGCGTGAACTTTTTTAAGAATATGCATCTGAAACATATAAAAATCCCAAAGTGTCTGTCCGATTTTATTCAAATCTTCCTGAGGATTCTGTTTTTTAGTAAATTCCGAAAAATGAATTCCCGACATCCAATCCATCGTAATGATTTTCTCACACGAATATTCCGGATAATAATGGGGGAACTTCACATTCGGAAGATGACTGCATTCTTCTGCAAAATGCTGACTGCGTTTCAGTTCCAGATTGTAATCAGTCTCTTCAAACAGTTTGTCTTCCACTTCCTGAAAATAAGATTCCGAACCTTCTTTTTTGATGTTGAACATTTTCATTGCAATCGGTTTTACCATTTTAAGGTCGCTCGAAATACTTTCTCTCACGCCGGGATACTGGATTTTTACCGCAAGTTTTTTACCATCTTTTTTCGCAGTATGAACCTGTCCGATACTCGCAGCATTAACCGATTCGGCGGAAAATTCATCAAAAATATCTTCCGGATTTTTCCCGAAATATTTTCTGAATGTTTTCTTCACCAAAGCACCAGACAAAGGCGGAACCGAAAACTGTGAAAGCGAAAATTTCTCCACATATTCCACCGGAAGAATATTTTTTTCCATACTCAGCATTTGTGCGACTTTCAGAGCAGAACCTTTCAATTCTTTTAACGAATCGTAAATGTCTGCAGCATTGTCTTCGTTCAGAATTTTACGTGCCTCATCTTCATCTTTCGTTATTTTATTTCCGTAATATTTCAGGTAATTGACGCCGACTTTTGCTCCCGCTTTAAGCAGGCTGCTTGTCCGTTCAATTTTTCCTGTAGGAATTTTATCTAATGTTTTCATTTTTAAATCTTATTTTTATGTGTTTGGTAATCAAAGCTCCTATGGGAGCTTTATCTGTGTAGAAAAAGAATTTATTTTCCCATTTTGGAGCACTCCGTAGGAGTGCTATTTTTAATTCATCTTTGAATTTTCAGATTGAACTCCTGCGGAGTTCTCTTCAACACAATTATTCGTAATTTCTACACAGATTCCGCACCTACGGAGCGCACTATTCTCTAGATTATTTTCATTCATTTTCGCAGCCGAATTGCCTCATTCTTTTATCTTTAATTCTTGAATCGGCGAATCTCGCAGCCCGACCTGAACGGAGCTCTTTTTGTAAACTAATGGCTGAGGAATCGAAGTCATTGGTTTGCAAAAAAGCGGGAGTGGAGGGCGGAAATAGCTGCCCAAATAAAAAAAAGCTTTATTTGAAGCCAAAAGCTATTCATCAACTCATTTTAAACTTTTCCTTCCACAGAAATTTTCCAAGGTCGAAAACTTTTCTCAATGGCTCGTTGTCCATCAGTTCAAAACCCGTATCGATGGTTTTTTCGATGAAAATATCCGTCTTTTCAAAATCCGGAGAAGTGTCTTTTTTCCAGAAATCAATGGCAGAAATCAAATGCAGCCAAAGTGCTTCCTGTCTCGATTTTTCGTTGAGTTTTCTTATATCTTCTTTCGCTTTTTCAATCATTTCCCACTCGTTGAAATCGAGCGTATTAACAAATTGTTTGTGCGTTTCCCTAAGATTCTGAAGCGTTTTGATGTTCTGCATCTTATTGCTTCCTAAAATAGATAACACTAACGAACGGTTCATCGTCATATTTTCAAAGAAAATGTAATACACATTCAGGAGCTTTTCTTTAGTTGTCACTTCGCTCGAAGAATTCACTTCCGAAGCGAGTTCCAGAGATTTCGTGAAAAGATGATTCAATATTTCTCTTTCAATCTGCTCAAATCCTGAGAAATAGTGGTAAAACTCTTTCTCCTCAAAATTATTTTCTTTCGCAAAAAGGTAAACATTTTTCGGTTTTTCTCCATGATTCAAAAGATAATCTCCGTATAATTCAAATATTTTTTCCTGCGTGATATTGGCTTGTTCTTGCATAATAGAATTTATTTATTGACAAATTTAGTAAATAAATTTACATTTAATTAAAATAAAGTATAAATTTGTACTATGTAAACCATTTAATTTTTGAATTATGTTGACAATACAGGCACAATCGAGTATACCTACAGATTTTGGAATGTTTACTGTTTATGCATTCTCAGAACACGAAGAAGACTGGAATCCGCACTTGGTTTGGGTAGCAGAAAATACAGATTTCAGCAAAACGGTAAACGTGCGTTTTCATTCGGAATGCATTACAGGTGAGATTTTTCATTCTAAAAAATGTGAATGCGGACAGCAATTAGACGCGGCAATGAAATATATGTCGGAAAACGGAGGAATGATTATTTACCTTCGACAGGAAGGTCGTAATATCGGAATCATCAATAAGTTAAGAGCGTATGCGCTTCAGGAAAAAGGTTTTGATACGGTGGAAGCGAATTTAAAGTTGGGTTTACCCGCAGACGGAAGAAATTTTGATGTGGCAGTTGAAATGCTTAAGATTTTGAATGTGAAAGAAATTAATCTGCTGACCAATAATCCGGATAAACTTAAATCTCTGGAAAACAGCGGAATTATTCTCAATCATAGAGTTCCTTTGGAAATAGAATCTAACGAGGTAAACGAAAGTTATCTTTCAAAAAAGAAAGATTATTTCGGACATCTCTTAGAAAAGGTATAATTTTCTCATTACGCTGAAAATAATTTCCACTCACCAAAATCAATCTTATGAAAAAAATTCTGCTTACCGGCGCTACCGGATACATCGGAAAACGAATGATAAACGTAATCGCTGCACAAGGTTATCAGGTAATCTGCTGCTGTAGAGACAAAAATCGTTTTTCTAAAAGTGTGGATATTGATGATGCCCAGATTGAAGTGGTGGAAGTGGATTTTCTGAAACCCGAAACACTGGAAAATATTCCAAAAGATATTTCCGGAGCGTATTACCTGATGCATTCGATGAGCAACAGCAACGATTACGCAGAAATTGAAAGACAATGCGCCGTTAATTTTTCAAATTATATTGAAAAAACTGATTGCAAACATATCATTTATCTTTCGGGTCTGGCAAATGAAAAAGAATTATCGCAACATTTAAGTTCAAGATTTGAAGTTGAAAAAATCCTGATGAAATGTAAAGTTCCTGCAACGGTTTTAAGGGCAGGAATTATTATTGGTTCAGGAAGTGCATCTTTTGAAATCATCAGAGATCTGGTGGAAAAATTACCGGTGATGGTGGCTCCGAAATGGCTTCACACAAAATGTCAGCCGATAGGAATTGCCAATGTTCTGGATTTTCTGATTTTTACTTTATTTAAAGAACAGGCGTACCACAGAAATTTTGACATTGGCTGTGATAATGTTTTGACTTATAAAGAAATGCTTCTGGAGTTTGCCAAAATCAGAGGATTGAAAAGAAAAATTTTTACGGTTCCTGTAATGACTCCGAAACTGTCTTCGTATTGGCTGTATTTTATTACTTCAACATCGTACAATTTAGCTTCTGCTCTGGTCGGAAGTATGAAGATTGAAGTTATCTGCAGACCGGAAAGCCTTGCGGAAATCAAACAGATTACCGGAGTTCAGCCATTTTCTTATGATACGGCGTTAAGAAGAACTTTGGCTAAAATTCAGGATAATGAAATTGCTTCAAGCTGGAAAGACAGCTTTATTAGCAGCAGAAGCGATTCCAGTCTGAAAGATTATCTCGATGTTCCGAAATACGGCTGCTTCGTGGATTTAAGAACTGAGGAATATGATGACCGTGAAAAATGTCTCCACAGAGTTTTTTCTTTGGGCGGCGCAAACGGATGGTACGGTCAAAGTCTCTGGAAGGTTCGCGGATTTATGGATTTATTGGTTGGCGGACCGGGACTGAGACGCGGAAGAACACATCCAGATAAACTTCACGAAGGTGATGCACTGGATTTCTGGCGTGTTCTGTATGCCAATAAAGAAGAAGGGAAACTTATTCTTTTCGCAGAAATGAAACTTCCCGGAGAAGCATGGTTAATGTTTAAAGTTTATAAAGGAAAACTGTGGCAAAAAGCGGTTTTTCGACCTCATGGATTAACGGGAAGACTCTATTGGTATTCTGTTTTGCCGTTTCACGGAATTATTTTTAAAGGGATGGTAAGAAGACTGGCAGGAAAAATTTCTTGATTTCAAATATATCCGATTATTTTTTAAGAATTGGCAGCACATAAACGTGTTGCCAGTTTTTGTATGACATCTCAGCGGTAAACAATTGAGGATTATATTTTTAAGCAAATTTTAAATATTGCCTTAAACATCATATAGAAAATTTTTATTAATCTTATTTCTATATCACTTTCATAATGCTTAATTTTAAAGCTTTAAACGTTTAAACATTTACTAATACATCATCATAATGGAAAAATACAGTTATGGTATGATCGGACTGGGAGTTATGGGGAGAAATCTCCTGTACAACATCGCCGATCACGGATTTTCTATTGCAGGATTTGATCTTGATCATGAAAAAATAAAAGATTTGGAAGAACAGAAGACTTCCAATATGAATATCAAAGGTATACCTTCTCTGGAAGATTTTGTATCGCAGCTGGAAACACCGCGAAAAATTATTCTGATGGTTCCTGCCGGAAAACCGGTAGATGCGGTATTAGAAAATCTTAAACCGATTCTGAGCGAAGGAGATATCGTAATAGATGCCGGAAATTCTTATTTCAAAGATACCGACCGACGTGTGGCAGATCTGGCTTCCCAAAAGCTTCATTTTATGGGAATGGGAGTTTCCGGAGGCGAAAAAGGAGCGAGAACAGGACCAAGCATTATGCCGGGCGGAGATCAGGAAGCGTTCGGACTTTTACAGCCGATGCTGGAAGCCATTGCAGCCAAAGTAGATGGTGATTCGTGTACAGCCTACATGGGAAAAGGTTCTGCCGGAAATTATGTGAAAATGGTTCACAACGGGATTGAATATGCCATCATGCAGCTCATCAGCGAAGCGTATGATTTGCTGAGAAAAGGAGCAAAGCTTACAAATGATGAGCTTTATGAAGTGTTTAAAGAATGGAATAACGGAGAGATGAATTCTTTCCTGATCGAAATTACAAGAGACATTTTCCAGCAGAAAGATTCTTTAACCGATGGTTATCTTGTTGATCAGATTTTAGATAAAGCCGGTGCAAAAGGAACCGGAAAATGGACTTCCGAACAGGCAATGGAAATCGGCGTTTCAGTTCCGACGATTGATATTGCAGTAACTTCCAGAATTTTATCAGCTTATAAAGACGAAAGAATAAAAGCGTCGCAACTATATTCTCACAGTGAGGTTGTAACTCCTGAGAACAAAGAAATTTTCATTAAAGAAGTGGGAGAGGCGCTGTATTTGTCTACACTAATCAGCTATGCACAAGGTCTGGCTTTACTCGTAAAGGCTTCCGAAGAATATCAGTTTGAAATTCCTCTGAAAGATGTGGTAAAAATCTGGAGAGGAGGATGCATTATCCGTTCGGTTTTACTGGAGAAATTCTACACTGCTTATACAAAAAATCCTCAGCTTTCCAATATTTTGCTTGATGAGGAAATCTCGGCTATCGTAAAAGAAAAAGTTTCATCGCTGAGAAAGACGGCTGCTTTTGCAGTTTCAAACGGTATTTCAAGCTTAGGACTTCAGACGGCTTTAGGTTATTTTGATGCCTATACCACAGAATCTCTTCCGGTGAATCTGATTCAGGCACAGAGAGATTATTTCGGAGCACATACCTACCAGAGAACCGACAGAGAGGGAGTTTTTCACACCAACTGGGAAAGTTTTAATCATTAAAATTCAGAAATGAGCGAAAATAAAGTTTTGCAGCCCACCACAATTATCATTTTTGGCGCAACAGGAGATTTAGCAAAAAGAAAACTTTTTCCTGCATTTTACAACCTGTATATAGATGGAAGAATGCCGAAAGGCTTTAACATCATAGCTTTGGGAAGAGCAGATAATTCCGACGAATATTTTAAAAATTACATCAGAGAAAACCTGAACAGCTTTTCAAGAAAAAAAGTAACTTCAGAAGACTGGGCGGGTTTTCAGGCACACATAACGTATGTTCAGCATCAGCTTGATGAAGAGAGTTCCTATAAAAATCTTAATCAGAAACTGGAAAGTTTTGACAAAGTCTACGGAACAAGAGGAAACAGACTTTTTTACCTTTCAATAGGTCCTAATTTTGTCGCTACCATTTCCAATCATATCAAAAATGCATCGCTTGCTTCAGATCCTAAAAAAGACCGTATTATTATCGAAAAACCTTTCGGACACGATAAACAGTCTGCCATTGAACTGAACAGCCTTTTGGCAGAAGCATTTGAAGAAGAACAGATCTACCGCATTGATCATTATCTGGGAAAGGAAACCGTACAGAATATTCTAGCCTTCAGATTTGGAAACTCTATTTTTGAACCTTTATGGGATAATAAACATATCGAATCTATACAAATTACGGTAGCCGAAGAAGTAGGTGTGGAAACCAGAGGAAGCTTCTATGAACAGACTGGTGCGTTAAGAGACATGATCCAGAATCATCTGTTGCAGATTCTCTGTATGGTGGCAATGGAACCGCCTGCTTCACTGGAATCCGGAGAAATCAGAGATCGTAAAGTAGATGTCCTGAAATCTATCCGAAGAATTCCTGCGGAGAAAGTAGACCATTATGCCGTGAGAGGGCAATATGGAAAAGGAAAGTTAAATGGCGAAAAAGCGAAAGGTTACAGACAGGAAGAAGGGATTGCGCCGGATTCCAATACAGAAACTTTTGCCGCTGTAAAGTTCTATCTGGATAATGAAAGATGGCAAGGTGTTCCGTTTTACGTTCGTACCGGAAAAAAGATGAAGGAAAAGCATTCTTACATCACCATTCAGTTTAAGCCGCTTCCGCATTCTACATTTTCAGAAAGCTCACAGCATTTGTCTGCCAATCGACTGATTATCAATATTCAGCCGTTAATGGATATCAGACTGCAGTTTATGGCAAAAAAACCGGGACTTTCTCTGGTTTTAAAACCTGTAGAAATGATTTTTGATAATTTTGCCTGTCAGGAAGATACGCCGGAAGCTTACGAAACCTTATTGCTGGATGCACTTTTAGGAGATTTAACCCTGTTTATGCGTTCCGATCAGGTGGAAGAAGCATGGGATGTGGTAAAAACCATTCAGGAAGCGTGGGCAAATGAAAAAGATGCCTCTTTCCCGAACTATGAAGCCGGAAGCTGGGGTCCTGAAGAAAGTACTGCTCTGGTAGAAAGACAGGGACATCACTGGGTTTAAAAATAAACTTGTGTTAAACTTAAACTATTTCAGAGTTAACCACAAAAGGCACGATAGACAATTTTAAAGTGAATTTCTATAATAATCAAAGCGCTCATTTTTAAAAACTATTGTGAGCTTTTTCATTTATAATTGTCAGCTTTAAATAAAAGTTTTTTAGGTTAAATAATAGTTTAAAACAGATTTAATATAATAAAGAAAAAAGTAAAAATGAAGATTACCGTATTTAACGATTTAGATACATTATATAAAAAAGCCGCAGACCGTTTTGTAGATTTGGCTGAAAAGTCGATTCAGGATCACGACCGTTTTGTGGTGGCATTAAGTGGAGGTTCTTCTCCAAAAGCTATCTTTAAGCTGTTGGCTTCCGGGGAATATGCAGATAAAATAGAGTGGGGCAAAGTCTTTTTTTTCTGGGTAGACGAAAGATGGGTTCCGCTGAATGACGAGAAAAGCAATGCTAAAATGACATTCGATACCCTTCTCGATCATGTTTCCGTACATAAAGATCACATTTTCCCGATGTATAAAGACGGAGTTTCTGCGGAAGAATTTGCTGCGGAATATGAAAATCAGATCAGAAATGTTCTGGGAAATGACGGAAGTTTTGATTTTATTCTGTTGGGAATGGGAGACGACGGACATACAGCATCACTGTTTCCGGGAGAAAAAGTTCTTTGGGAAAAAGAAAAGTGGGTCGATGCGTATTACCTGAAACCTCAGGAAATGTTCAGAATTACCCTTACAGCTCCCGTCATTAACAACGCTGAAAATATTTTAATCGTCACCTTTGGAGAAAGCAAAAAACAGGCTTTGAATGAAGTTTTAAACGGAGTTTACAATCCCGAACAATATCCGATGCAGCTTATTGACAAAAGAGAAAGCGTAGAATTGTTCACAGACGAAAAAGCAAAAGGATAATCATTAAATTTAAACTTTTTTGAACTCTTTATTTGAACCACAAAAAAGGACAAAAGATTGAGCTGCTGTAGTTAAAGTTAATAAAGATTTTAAAGTTTTTTAAAACAAAAATATTCTTGTTGGAAAATGCAAAGACGCAAGATTTCTATTAGTCTCAAATCTTTAAGGCGCAAGAAAATCAAAGATTTTCAATAAAGAATTGATGTTTAATTTTATCGTAGATAAAATCTTTTTTGGTTAAATTAATAATTGTTTAAATAGGTATTGCATATATTAAGCAGCGACGGCACTTGTGCCGTCGCTGCTTTCTTTAAAACCATAGTATAAATATTTACTTACCCTTTGTGATACGGACAGCCTGATGTCGCAGCCGGAGCATTTAAGGATATATTTTCCGAAGTTTTTGTTCCTTCAAAAAACTGCTCTTCTATAATTTTTCTCTGCTCTTCAGGAATATCCTCCAGTTTTCGAAGCGTGTTCACCTGAATATGCGGCCAGCTTGTCGTTCCGCCGTCATCTCCGAAATGGAATTCAAAAAGAATAATCTGCTCATACTGAAGCTGAAGAATTTCTCTTCCGTTTTCCACAACCGTTTCGATCCACATCCTGAAATTTACCTCTACCGTCGGAACAAAACGGTTTACGAAAGGAACATTTAAAATCCCGCCTTGTGCGCCGGTCTTGTTTTTGGAAGACATCTGAAGAAAAACATAATTCTTAACTTCCTGTCCGCTGAGTGTATCTCTTAATCTCAGATCCGGTCTTACGGAATAAGGATAAAGATCGTGTGCAAGAATTCTCTGCGTGTAAATTTTATTTTCTCCCGGATCATTTTGGTCATTCAGCGTTTCGTGAACCCAAGCCGGAGCGGGCTGATCCAGATTGATAGGATGCGTTTCACTCGCTCCTGCTCCTCCCATCGTTGGCGAAACAGAAAGGAAATCATAATTCCATGCTTTATCGCCTTCCGGAAACTGCGGAGCTCCCTGAACAAGATAATTGGATTGGGAAGGCACGATGTCGCCCAGTAAAGTGATCGTACTTCCGTGAGGAATCACGCCGCTTCGCGAAATAGAATAATCGGGAATAAAATACGGTCCGCGATTACCGGCTCCCGGTTTCAGTTCTTTTGCCGGAATGATCTCATAATATTCCTGATCTTCCTTCAGTTCGCTCATCAGAATATACAGAGGATTTCCGTTTTCATCTTTCACCTGCACCAAAGGCTCGTTTCTGTATTCGCCTTTGTACCCGTAGTTTTTGTAATCTTCCTCATCAAAAGCATGAATTCCGCGGTCTCTTTCTATAGATTCCTTTGTGGCTGCGTGATTGTAGACATCACTCAGCCAGAGATACATCCCATTTTCTTCATGAATAGGCGTGTACAGCAAATCCGGATTATCTTTTTGGGTATTTACACTTTTAATGCTTTGCTCATACTTTATAGCCCCGCAGAAAAGCTCATTTGCCCCGCCACGGTTGCGCACACCTCCCGGAACAAGAGAAAATACCAGTTTTTCAATGTATTCTTCACATTCGAAGCTGAACTTTCCCGGAATTGTTCCCGAATTCGTTCCCGGTGAAGGCATAATCGTGGTATGAACACCGCTTCCGTTCATTGTTCTGTCGATATTTTTATTGTAATCGGCGTTGTAGCTCACCCAGGTTCCGTCCAGAGCCTTTAAAATTCCATAGTCTACATTATCTACAATCTGGTTCAGATTTTTTTCTCTGAAAGGAATCAGCGGATCATCAATCGTGAGTTTGGAATATCCTTTCATAAGCTTTTCCAGAAAACCCTCAGAACTGTCTGCGGATGTTCTCAGAAACAGGCTTTCCTGCTCAATACTTTCTTTTTGTCTTTTCAGCATGGTAATTTCGTTTTTGTAATGGTTAGTTTTTTGATTCTGAAAATGATTCAAACTTCAAAATAGAGGTCTGAATCTTTTCGGAATCATCAGTTTTATGCATCCAAAATTAATGAGTTTAAGAAACAAAAATCTCAGTAGTTTTACTTAATTCTATTGGTTGATCTTGCAATCCCTGATATCTTTTACATCCCTACATTTTACAGTAATCTCAGACATTTCGTAGTAAAATTGAAATTATTTGTGAATTCTTGGAAATTTTTTCATCACTATTAGGCTGGAATCACCATAAAAGCTATATTTGCAGCCTAAATTTTAAAAATAATGAAAGAACTAATTGAAAAAATCAACGCAGAATTTGAAGCTTTCACAACTGAAGCAAACCAACAAGCAGAAAAAGGAAACAAAGCAGCTGGAACAAGAGCTCGTAAAGCAGCTTTGGAACTAAGCAAGCTTTTCAAGGAATTCAGAAAAGTTTCTGTTGAAGAATCAAAAAAATAGTTGTTCCCAAAACCGGCTTTTCAGTCGGTTTTTTTATTTGAATTTTTACAAAGAAATTTAGTTTTTTAAATCATCACTCTTATGTAGTCTTGATTTGTGGATTGTAAATCAAAAGCGAATCTTACATTCACCATTGACTTTTTCACCATTCACAGCTATCATTCACCATCATTAAACCCTTCCGCGTTTTTCCATTTCACCGAATCTCTTTATCTTTAACGAATCAATGATTAATATGAAGATAAACAGATTTCTTGCGTTGCCTGTTATGATGGCAATGACTCAATTTTCTTTGGCTCAGAATGCCGTTCCTCAGGAAAAACTTAATCCCGTTGTTCAGAATTTCGTGAATGAGGTAAACAATAATTCCCAGCTTGAAACGATGGCGTATGAACTTTTGGACGGAATCGGTCCTCGACTGATCGGAACTCCGGAAATGTTTGCTGCCAATGAATGGACGGCAAATAAATTGAAATCATGGGATATTGAAGCCAGTCTGCAACAGTTTGGGACATGGAAAGGATGGCAAAGAGGAATTACCCATGTGGATATGACGTTTCCTCGTATGAAAAGTTTATCGGCAACCCAGTTAGCATGGAGTCCGGCAACGAAAAAAGCGGTGGAAGCAGAAGTTATTATTCTCCCGAAAGTCTCTTCCAAAGCTGAATTTGATCGATGGATTTCTTCTGTGAAGGGAAAAGTTGTTTTGATGGCGCAATACCAGAAAATAGGACGCTCCGACGATCAGATCAAAGAATTTGCTACGCCTGAACTGTATGAAAAGCTTAAAAAAGAGAAAGAACAGGCTTCAAAAGAGTATCAGAATTATATAAAAAGTATTGGCTATAATAGCGAAACGCTTCCCGAAGCTCTGGAAAAAGCAGGAGCGGCAGGAATTGCGATTTCCAACTGGACAGGAATTATGGGAGCCAACAGAATTTTTGAGGCAAAAACGAAGAATATTCCCATGTTCGATATTGAGCTTGAAGATTATGGAATGTTGCACAGAATGGCGGAAAACGGCGCAAAACCCAAGATCAGGATGGAGATGAAGTCAAAAATCCTTCCTGAAACCAAATCGTTCAACACCATCGGAATGATTAAAGGAAAAGAAAAACCTGATGAGTACGTTATTCTTTCTGCGCATCTGGATTCGTGGGACGGAGCGCAAGGCGCTACAGACAACGGAACGGGAGTTTTAACCATGCTGGAAGCGATGAGAATTCTTAAGAAATATTATCCAGATAACAAAAGAACCATTATTGTCGGACTTTGGGGCAGTGAAGAGCAGGGACTGAACGGATCAAGAAGTTTTGTGGCGGATCATCCGGAGATTGTAAAGGGAGTTCAGGCGGTTTTCAATCAGGACAACGGGACGGGTAGAGTAGTGAACATCAGCGGACAGGGTTTTGTACATGCTTACGATTATCTTGGAAAATGGCTGAATGCGGTTCCTAAAAATATTAAAAGCCAGATTAAAACAGATTTTCCGGGAATTCCGGGTGGAGGAGGTTCCGATCATGCTTCTTTCGTAGCAGCGGGAGTTCCGTCGTTCGGACTGGGTTCTTTAAACTGGGGATATTTTGGCTACACTTGGCATACAACAAAAGATACCTACGACAAAATTATTTTTGATGAGGTGAAAAGCAATGTGATTCTAACGGCAACTTTAGCGTACATGGCTTCAGAAGATCCCGAATTTTCGAACCGGGAAAAAAGGGCAATGCCGCTGGACGATAAAGGACAGATTACTAAATGGCCGGAAGTGAGAAAAGCGGTAAGAGATTCTAAAGATTATTAATAAAGTTTAAGTAAAAGTTAGAAAACTCTATAGAGTTTTATCTGTGTAGAAAACATATTCGCAAGGCATTCAGCGTTCCGTAGGAACGCTATCTTTAGAAGATTCATTGAGAATTGCAGATATCAATCCTACGGATTGATTGATAGACTTATTCATATTTCTACACAGATTCTGCTCCTAAAGGAGCAAAACTTTTTTACTTTAAATTTTTAATTGAATATCCGTTAAACAACCTATTACTATGCACTGATATTAAAATCAATTATTTATAACAGGCACTTCGACAAGCTCAGTGTGACACCTCTAATACTAAACGCTTGATTTCTAGCGATGTCAAGCTGAGCCTGTCGAAGCTTTAGGTTAATAAACGGACAATCAAAATTTTTATAATAAAAAAAGCGACTCAATTCATGAGTCACTTTTTATTTATAGAAAACCGGTTATGAAGAAGCTTCCTGATCTCTTCCATTTTTATTTCTTTTACAATATAGGTTTTACAGATCTCGTTGTTGAAATGCATATGAAAATCCATCCGTATGGATTTGTTTGATGATTCATTTTCAGGATGTTCATAATTGATCCAAAAAAAGAAAAGATTTGCCAGACAAAGCAAATTTCTTGCAAATGATTTCAGAATATTGGGATAGTTACCGTAATCATCAATCACTTTTATTTTAAAAATCTTTTTGCCAAGAGTACACCCGAAAAAATGTTCTGTTACTGATCCTAAAACAATTGCACACGGAATTGAAAGAATCACAGCGACAATCAGAGGTTTATGCAATATGAAAACAAAAAGCAGGGTAAAGGGAATCATGTCTATAATTTTGGAACAGAATCTGTCCCTGCGGTTCTTTTCGTAGGTAGTATCATAAGAGATTTCATATTCAAAAAATTCATAGATGCGTCTTCCTTCCGAATCAAAATTTCGGGTTGCCCTTCTTGTTGTCTTATTTTCTTTAAGCTCTGAAATTTTCATCTTACCATGTGTTTCCATTTAAACCTTTTGTGTTATGCTGAACAGAATTTTATTAGTAATGATAAAGGCAAAATCATTTAAAGTTCAGTTATTTTAGATTTTTCGACTCCACTTCGTTTCGCTCAAAATGACAATTTCGTAAATAAAATAACTATCTAAACAGACTTGAATTTAAAACCTTAATCATTCTTACAAAACCATACTCAACTGAATTCTTTTTCTCGATTCATCAATTTCCGTTACTCTTACCTGAACGTGCTGATGCAGTTTTACCACCTCATTCACATCGGAAACGAAGCCGTCTTTTAACTGGGAAATATGAACCAATCCGCTTTCCTTGATTCCCAGATCTACGAAGCAGCCAAAAGCCGTTATATTATTGACGATTCCCGGAAGGATCATTCCTGTTTTTAAATCTTTGATGCTTTTTACATTCGGATCAAATTCAAAAACCTTAGCCGCTTTTCTAGGATCCAGTCCGGGTTTTTCCAGCTCTTTTAAAATATCTTTGATTCCTAAAATTCCGATGTCTCCGGTGATGTAGTTTTCGGGTTTTACTAGTGCGATCTTTTCTTTATTGGCGATCAGTTCATTGGTTTTTATCCCTAAATCTTTTGCCATTTTTTCAACAATTCCGTAGGCTTCGGGATGTACGGCAGAATTATCCAGCGGATTTTTGGCATTATGAATTCTCACAAATGCGGCTGCCTGCTGAAACGCTTTTTCGCCTAATCTCGGAACTTTTTTCAGTTGTTTTCTGTCTTCAAAGGCTCCGTTTTCTGCGCGGTAGTTCACAATGTTTTCTGCCATTTTTTCTCCGATTCCCGAAACATAGCTTAATAAAGATTTACTCGCTGTATTCAGATTGATTCCTACAGAATTTACACATTTCATCACTGTAGAATCCAGTTCGTTTTTTAGCTGAGTCTGATCCACATCATGCTGATATTGTCCGACTCCGATGGATTTAGGATCTATTTTCACCAGTTCTGCCAACGGATCCGCCAGTCTTCTTCCGATGGAAACGGATCCGCGAACCGTCACGTCATAGCTTGGAAATTCTTCACGCGCAATTTTACTTGCAGAGTACACCGAAGCTCCGGCTTCCGAAACAACGAAAACCTGTAAAGGTTTGTCGAATGCAATTTTCTTGATGAAAAACTCGGTTTCGCGGCTTGCGGTTCCGTTTCCGATGGAAATGGCTTCAATGTTATAGGCATTCACCATGGAACGGATTTTTTTCATTGCCATTCCGCTTTCGTTTTGCGGAGCGTGCGGATAAATGGTCTCGTTGTGGAGCAGATCGCCTTTTTCGTCTAAACATACTACTTTGCAGCCGCTTCTGTAACCCGGATCGATTGCAAGAATCCTTTTTTCTCCCAAAGGCGGAGCAAGAAGAAGCTGTGTAAGGTTTTCAGAGAAAATCTCGATGGCTTTTTTATCGGCTTTTTCTTTCGCTTCCTGTAACGTTTCATTGGAAATTGCGGGTTCCAGTAATCTTTTGTAGCTGTCTTTGATCGCCAGTGAAATCTGTTCTGATGTTTCGTTGTTGGATTTGATGATGGCTTTTTCAATAAATTCAATGGCTTCTTCCTTACCGATCCCGATATTGGTTTTCACAAAACCTTCGGATTCGGCTCTCAACATGGCTAAAAGGCGGTGAGAAGGCATTCTGTTCAGGCTTTCTTCCCATTCGAAATACTGCGAGAATTTCTGGGCTTCTTCTTCATCTTTTTTGGCTTTCACTACTTTTGAAGTAATCATTGCTTTTCGCTGAAAGAGGCGGCGCAGATTTTTTCTCACATACATATTTTCGTTGATCCATTCTGCCATGATGTCTCTTGCGCCCTGCAAAGCTTCTTCTTCGGAGGCAACCTGATCGTTCAGGTATTTTGAAGCCAAAAACTGTAGATCCTGAACTTTCCGGCTCATAATCATTTTCGCTAAAGGTTCCAGTCCTTTTTCTTTCGCGGCATCGACTTTGGTTTTCTTCCTTTTTTTGAACGGCAGATAAAGATCTTCAATTTCCTGAATATCAAAACTTTCTTCAATTCTCTGTTTCAGTTCCGGTGTTAAAGCATTTTGTTCTTCAATCGATTTTAAGATGGATTCTTTTCTTTTTACAATTTCTTCAAACTGTTTATTGAGTTTCGAAATCTGTTCAATCTGTGTTTCGTCAAGGTTTCCGGTTTTATCTTTTCGGTAACGGGAAATGAAAGGAATGGTGCAGTCTTCCGCTAGTAGTTCTAAAGTGGCATTGATGCTTTTTTCGGATATGTTGAGGGATTGCTGTATGTATTGTGTTGTGTTCATTTTAAAATTTAAAGGGCTAAAATAATCAAAATGTCTTTTGTAGACCTATTTTAAGTTTAACTACTTTAACTACAAATGCTTTACTGTTTTATTTAAATTTAGCAAAGACCAAGAAAGATATTGTCTGTTTAAGATTTTAAGTTTGTGATGATTAAAATTCAAATAAAGAAAAAATTGACTGTAATAATACAAAATAAGATGAATATGCTTTGCTTGAAGATAAACTTTAAACTTTTTTACCACAAAAGATGCAAAAGATTTAAACACTTTAGTTGTTTAAGTTTAATATCTAAATGGAAAAAGAGCACGTAAGTTTTAAAAAATCAAAGATTTTTTCTCTTTGCAGACTTTTGAAATACTTTACATAGATCCGATAAAGTCTTTTGTCTCTTTTGCGGTTAAATTTAAAATGAATTTAAACAAATTTGATATAAAGATTTTAATTGTATCATGTGTATTTAATAATTCTTATTTTAGCGGAAAGGTCAGTAATGGAAACCCTGAAATTTGATTTCTTGATGTATGATAAGATAAAAATGTGTTATGTTTTCTATTTTTGGCTCCGGAATTTAGAATTCAGAATAAACTTTAAACAATTTAAATAATATGAAAAAACTAAGTGTTATTGCATTGGTTGCAGTAGGATTACTTGCAGCGTCTTGTAACAAAGAAAAATCGGCTGAAAATGCAGCGACTTCTACTGAGCAGAAAGTAGCAGAAAGCAACGGGGAAGTTTTGCCTGTAGATACGGTAGGTTCTGTGGTAAACTGGAAAGCATTCCACAAAGGAGGAATGGCTCCGCGTTGGGGAACTTTAATGGTAAAATCGGGAGATTTGAGCATCGAAAACGGTGGCGTAACGGCAGGAAACTTTGTAATCGATATGAACTCTATTAAAGTAGATCCTGCTTCTGTAACGGAAAAAGATAAAAAACCAGCAGACCTTGAAGCACACCTTAAAAACCCTGATTTCTTCGACACGGCAAAAAATCCGACGGCAGATTTCAAAATTACAAGCGTAGCAGATCTTAAGGAAGCTCCAAAAGATGCGGTAGCAGGAGCTAATAAAACAGTAAGCGGAAACCTTACTTTATCCGGAAAAACAATGAATGTAACGTTCCCTGCAAAAGTGGATGTAACGGAAAATTCAGCGGCAATTCAGGCTAAATTTACGGTGAACAGAGCAGACTGGGGAATTAAATTCGGAACTTCCGAAGCCGATCCTGCAGAATGGATGATCAGCAAAGACATCGAAATCGCTGTAGATGTAAAAGCTAAAAAATAATATTGTTAGATATTTCAGATTTGTAAAGCTGCCTTTTTTGAGGCGGCTTTTTTGTGTTTGGGATTTTCTTGTTCCTTCTAAAATAAAAGAAGGCGAGTTGCCCCGCCTTAAATGTTTTCACAACGGAATAATCCTTATTGTGAATTGCTTTCGGATACAAATGTAGGAAAATACTTTTTAGCTAGTTTACGGTTTTCCGTAAAATTGATATTTTTTGAAAACACAAATGTTAAAAAAATCATAAAATTTAAATTTATTTTATGATTCGTTAAATTTATACTTACATTTGCGATAAGCAAAAATAAAATCGCTAAGCGATTTTATTTGGGGATGTAGCACAGAGGCTATGCAGCGGGCTGATAATTCGTCTACACGGGTTCGATTCCCGTCATCTCCACCACAAATATAGTGATTTGTTTTCAATTTATATTACAAAAAGTATAGATTTAAACGAATCAGCTGTGAATTGCTTTTTTTTGGGAGGCAAGTTGCCTCCCGTTTTTATTTATGGTTTTCCGTAAAATAATTATGGTTTTTCTTTTTACTTTTAAACTATTAAAACCAAAAAACTTATGACTAAAAATATACTTGGATTAGATTTAGGCACCAATTCAATCGGATGGGCTTTAATCAAGCAAGACTTTGAAAACAAACAAGGAGAAATTCTTGGAATGGGAAGCAGGATCATTCCGATGTCACAGGATATTCTGGGCGATTTTGGAAAAGGAAATTCTGTTTCGCAAACTGCAGAACGTACAAAATACAGAAGCGTAAGAAGATTACGTGAACGTTTCTTATTGAGAAGAGAACGACTACACAGGGTTTTAAATCTTTTAAATTTTCTTCCACAACATTATGCTTCACAAATTGATTTTGAAAAAAGGTTTGGAAAGTTTAAAGTGGAAACCGAACCCAAATTGGCTTGGAAAAAAATTGACGGACAGTTTTCATTTCTGTTTCAGACTTCTTTCAATGAAATGCTTGAAGATTTTAGGGTAAACGGACAGGATTTAAAAATTCCTTACGACTGGACAATTTATTATCTCCGAAAAAAAGCACTTTCCCAAAAAATTGAAAAGGAAGAATTGGCTTGGATTCTTTTAAATTTTAATCAGAAACGTGGATATTATCAATTGCGTGGTGAGGAAGAGGAAGAGAACCCTAATAAACTGGTTGAGTTTTATTCCTTAAAAGTTGTAGATGTTGTAGCAGATGAACCTCAAAAAGGAAAATCTGATATTTGGTATTCTTTGATTTTAGAGAATGGATGGATTTACAGACGTTCAAGTAAAATTCCATTATTTGATTGGAAAGATAAAACAAGGGATTTTATTGTAACTACCGATTTGAATGATGATGGAAGCATAAAAAAAGATAAAGACGGAAATGAAAAAAGAAGTTTTCGTGCGCCGGGTGAGAACGATTGGACTTTGGTAAAAAAGAAAACCGAGCAGGAAATCGAGCAATCTCACAAAACCGTTGGAGCATACATTTACCAAGCACTTCTTGATAATCCCAAACAAAAAATAAAGGGAAAATTGGTTCGTACCATTGAAAGAAAATTCTACAAAGAAGAACTCAGACAGATTTTAGAAAAACAAAAGGAATTTCATCAGGAATTACAAAGTGATGATTTATACAATGACTGCGTTCGTGAGTTGTATCGAAACAACGAAGCGCATCAATTGACTTTGAGTAAAAAAGATTTTGTTCATCTTTTGATGGATGATCTTATTTTTTATCAAAGACCTTTGAGAAGCCAGAAATCATCTGTTTCCAACTGTACTTTGGAGTTTAGAAAGTACAAAGATGAAAATGGAGTAGAGCATACACAATATTTAAAAGCCATTCCAAAATCCAATCCGTATTATCAGGAATTCCGCCTTTGGCAATGGATTTACAATTTAAACATCTATAAAAAAGATGATGAAGTAAATGTTACTAAAGATTTTTTAAACATAACTAAAGATTTTGAAAATCTGTTTGAATTTTTAAATGCCAGAAAAGAAGTTGACCAAAAAGCAATACTAAAACATTTTAAGCTCAATGATAAAACGCATCGCTGGAATTTTGTAGAGGATAAAAAATATCCCTGCAACGAAACCAAAACGATGATTTCTTCTCGTTTGGAGAAAGTCGAGAATATTTCTGATGATTTCCTAACAAGGGAAATTGAGCAGAAAATTTGGCATATCATTTATTCTGTCAATGATAAAATAGAGTATGAAAAAGCCTTAAAATCTTTTGCGAGAAAGCATCATCTGGATGAGAGTTCTTTTTTCGAAGCTTTCAGAAAATTTCCTCCATTTAAAAGTGAATATGGTTCTTTTTCGGAAAAAGCAGTTAAGAAGTTGTTGCCTTTAATGCGATTGGGAAAATATTGGAATTACGCCGATATTGATAAATCTTCAAAAGAAAGGATTCAGAAAATTATCAGCGGCGAGTATGATGAAAATATAAAAGATAGGGTAAGAGAAAAATCGGTTCATCTTACATCGGAAAATGATTTTCAGGGTTTACAATTGTGGCTGGCTCAATATATTGTGTATGGAAGGCATTCAGAAGCATCTATGATTGGAAAATGGAATTCTGCTGATGATCTGGAAGAATTTTTAAAGGATTTTAAACAGCACTCACTTCGTAATCCGATTGTAGAACAAGTGATTACAGAAACGCTTCGGGTAGTAAAAGATATTTGGTTGAAATATGGAAACGGAGCAAAAGATTTCTTCAATGAAATTCATATTGAGTTGGGAAGAGAAATGAAACTTCCCGCTGATGATCGAAAAAAACTCACGAATCAAATTACTGAAAACGAAAATACAAATCTTCGTATTAAAGCTTTATTGGCTGAAATGATGAATGATAGTTCGGTAGAAAATGTCCGTCCGTTTTCGCCTATGCAACAGGAAATTCTGAAAATCTATGAAGACGGCGTTTTAAATTCAGGTATTGAGATTGAAGATGAATATTTAAAAATAAGCAAAACCGCACAGCCTTCTCCATCCGATTTGAAAAGATATAAGCTTTGGCTGGAGCAGAAATATAAGTCGCCTTATACGGGGCAAATTATTCCATTAAATAAACTGTTTACACCGGAATATGAAATTGAACACATTATTCCGCAAAGCCGATATTTTGATGACAGTTTTAGTAATAAAATTATTTGTGAATCGGCGGTTAATAAATTAAAGGATAATTACATTGGGCTTGGATTTATTAAACAGTTCGGAGGGACGATTATTGAGCTTGGTTTTGGTAAAAGCGTAAAAGTTTTTGAAACGAAAGAATACGAAGATTTCGTTAAAAAACATTATGCAAATAATCGAAGTAAAAGGAATAAGCTTTTATTAGAAGACATTCCTGAAAAAATGATTGAAAGGCAAATGAATGATACTCGTTATATCAGTAAATACATTTCAGGTATTCTTTCCAATATTGTTCGTGTGGAAGATGGTTCAGATGAAGGAATAAATTCTAAAAACATTGTTCCCGGAAATGGAAAAATTACAACTCAATTAAAACAAGATTGGGGATTGAATGATGTTTGGAATGATTTGATTTTACCACGTTTTGAAAGAATGAACCAACTCACCAATTCAACAGATTTTACTGCCTGGAATGAAAATTATCAGAAATATTTACCCACTGTTCCAATCGAGTTTTCTAAAGGATTTTCAAAGAAAAGAATAGACCACCGCCATCACGCTTTAGATGCTTTGGTAGTTGCCTGTGCTACAAAAGATCACGTGAATTTATTAAATAATCAATCGGCAAAATCGGACACGAAACGTTATGATTTGAAAAAGAAATTGATGAAGTTTGAAAAAGTTGTTTACCATCATACGCAAACAGGGGAAAAAATAGAAAGGGAAGTACCAAAACAATTTTTAAAACCTTGGGAAAACTTTACCGTTGATGCAAAGCATAATCTGGAGTCTATTATTGTAAGTTTTAAGCAAAATCTTCGTGTCATTAATAAAGCTACTAATTACTATGAAAAATATGTAGAGAAAGACGGCACAAAAAATAAGGGTAGAGTAGAACAGACCGGAACAAACTGGGCGATTAGAAAACCAATGCATAAGGATACAGTTTCCGGAAAAGTAGATTTACCTTGGGTAAAAGTACCAAAAGGAAAAATTTTAACAGCAACAAGAAAAAGCCTTGATACTTCATTTGATTTAAAATCAATAGGATCTATTACGGATACAGGGATTCAGAAAATTCTCAGAAATTATCTGGAGTTTAAAGGCAGTCCGGAACTTGCATTTTCTCCGGAAGGAATTGAAGATATGAATAAAAATATTGAGAAGTATAATGATGGAAAACCTCATCAACCGATCAGCAAAGTAAGAGTTTTTGAACTGGGAAGTAAATTTCAGGTAGGACAAACCGGAAATAAAAAAGATAAATATGTAGAAGCCGCAAAAGGTACCAATCTGTTTTTTGCAGTGTACGAAGATAAAAATGGCAAGAGAAGTTATGAAACCATTCCTTTGAATGAAGTGATTGAAAGACAAAAACAAGGTTTATCTGTGGTTGATTTAAAAGGGAGAGAAGATTTCTATTTATGCCCGAATGATTTGGTTTACATTCCTTCTAATGACGAATTAGAAAATATAAATAATATAGATTTTAAAAATATAGCAAAAGAGAAAAATGAAAGAATTTACAAAGTAGTAAGTTTTTCAGGAAGTCAAATTTTCTTTGTAGGGCAAGATATTGCTACATCTATAGTTAATAAGGCGGAACTTTCAACCTTAAATAAAATGGAACGTGCAATGGACGGTTCTATGGTTAAGGAAAATTGTGTAAAATTAAATGTCGACCGTCTAGGAAACATATCAAAAGCATAAAAATGTCAAAAGCAGCATTGAAAAAAGAGCTTCAAAAGCTTACAAAAGAACAGATTATTGAACAGATTTTAGATTTGTATGAAAAGAATAAGGCTGTAAAAGAATTTTATCAATTCTACCTCAATCCTACTAATGAGAAAGAATTGGCAGATAAATACAAAAGGCTTATCAGGAAAGAGTTTAACGTAGAGAATCCGATGCGGAGTACAGAAAAGTTTTCTGTTGCAAAACGCGCCATCTCCGACTTCAAAAATCTCCAGCCCTCGCCGGAATATTTAGCAGATGTCATGCTTTATCTGCCGGAAAGTGCCTGTGAACTTACGTCTTTGTATGGTGATTTTTCCGAGCAGTTTTATAACGGAACCTTTAATAATTTTAAAGCAGCACTGGAATTTTTAAAGAGAAATAATCTTTTACAATCTTTTAAAACAAGAGCTGAACAATGTGTGAAATGGTCAGAATATTGTGGCTACGGTTTCGCTGATGATATGGAGTATATTTTTAATGAATATTATCGTTAAATAATTCAAATTTAAAACCATGATCACCCGCTCCATCTACATCGGCAATCCCGCTTACCTTAAGCTCAAAGACGAGCAGTTGAAAATCCTCTGTCCGGAAACCAAAAAGGAAAAGGGGAGTGTTCCTGTGGAAGATTTGGGGTTGTTGATGCTGGATCATTATCAGATTACCATTTCACACCATCTGATTCAGAAAATGATGGGAAATAATGTTGTGGTGGTGAGTTGCGATGCTCATCATTTACCGCACGGAATAATGCTTCCGCTGTACGGGCATACCGAACATTCCGACCGGGTAAAAGATCAGTTGGAAGCCAGTGAACCGCTGAAAAAACAGCTTTGGAAACAAACAGTGGAATGCAAGATCGAAAACCAGAAAAATGTCCTGATGAAACTGGGGAATTACTACGAACCGATGATTGAATATCAGAGAAATGTAAAATCCGGTGATATAACGAATATGGAAGGGATTGCGGCGCAGCATTACTGGAAATACCTCATCAGTCTGGACTTTTTGAGACAGCGTTTTGGAGATTCACCCAATCAGTTTTTTAATTTTGGATATGCCGTGCTTAGAAGCATTGTGGCAAGAGCCATTGTAGAAACCGGACTGTTGCCTGTTCTCGGCATTTTTCATAAAAATAAATACAATCCGTATTGCCTTGCCGATGATTTAATGGAACCTTATCGTCCGTTTGTTGATCTGCTTGTGATGCAATGGCTGAAGATCCATCCGGATACCGAAGAACTGACGAAAGAATTTAAAGCGCATATTCTCCAGATTGCGACCAAAGATGTGCGTATCGATGACAAAACAAGACCGTTGCTGGTTGCAGTAAAAATGACTACATCATCTCTTTACAAATGCTACACAGGAGAAAAACGGGTGATTTCCTATCCGGAATTGATGTAATTTTTTTATGGCAGCTTTATCCGCCTGGAGTTTATCCTGAGCGGAGTCGAAGGATAAAAATCTGCAAAAAGAGCTCCACTCAGTTCGGGCTGCGAACGTTACGATAAACAAACAATAGTCACCAAAAATGAACGCCGAAAGGTTTAATGCATACCGAATTATGTGGGTTTTAGTATTATATGACCTCCCAACCGAAACGAAAGCAAACATGAAAGATGCGAACCGTTTTCGGAAAGCACTGATTGATGACGGATTTACCTTATTTCAGTTTTCGATGTATGTACGACACTGTCCGAGCCGCGAAAACGCGGAAGTTCATATCAAAAGAGTAAAATTTATGCTTCCTAAAGCCGGAAAGGTTGCTATTATGTGCATTACCGATAAACAATTTGGAGACATCGAAATCTTTTTTGCCAGAAATAAAGAAGAACCTCCACCAACCTTCCAACAACTCGAATTGTTCTGAATTTTAAATCCTGAAAACAAAAATAATCTACTGAAAACCAGTAGATTATTTTTTGAGGTTGTCCTTCATCACGAAGATAATAATTTTTGAAAGCAATTCACAACGTCTTGCGAGTAGTAATGCAGTTCTTAGACGTTGTCCTTCATCACGAAGATAATAATTTTTGAAAGCAATTCACAACAAACAATGAAAGTTCACTGGAATAAAGACCGTTGTCCTTCATCACGAAGATAATAATTTTTGAAAGCAATTCACAACTCTATTAATGTATAAATTAAAATGTCAATCGTTGTCCTTCATCACGAAGATAATAATTTTTGAAAGCAATTCACAACAAAAGATATACCAGTTTACGTAAAGCCGTAGTTGTCCTTCATCACGAAGATAATAATTTTTGAAAGCAATTCACAACGCTAACGGATATGTGCATTACGGTGATGCTGTTGTCCTTCATCACGAAGATAATAATTTTTGAAAGCAATTCACAACTAGCAAAGGAATAGGAAAGTCGTTTTTAACGTTGTCCTTCATCACGAAGATAATAATTTTTGAAAGCAATTCACAACACAATAAATATAAGTTTTAACTATGAACAAGTTGTCCTTCATCACGAAGATAATAATTTTTGAAAGCAATTCACAACAACAGCAGTATTTGAAGATAAATTACTTCTGTTGTCCTTCATCACGAAGATAATAATTTTTGAAAGCAATTCACAACTTATTCAAAGTGACACTCAAAATAAACTACGTTGTCCTTCATCACGAAGATAATAATTTTTGAAAGCAATTCACAACCAATCAATCAATTAAAATTAACAATTATGTGTTGTCCTTCATCACGAAGATAATAATTTTTGAAAGCAATTCACAACCACCAGGTAGAACAACCTTGCAAGACAAAGGTTGTCCTTCATCACGAAGATAATAATTTTTGAAAGCAATTCACAACATTAGGGTTTTGCTCATAAAAGCGAATAAGTTGTCCTTCATCACGAAGATAATAATTTTTGAAAGCAATTCACAACTAACACTCTTAATGAGTTTCATCTTATTAAGTTGTCCTTCATCACGAAGATAATAATTTTTGAAAGCAATTCACAACATATGCAAGATGAGGGTTTATACCCGCGGCGTTGTCCTTCATCACGAAGATAATAATTTTTGAAAGCAATTCACAACTAAGCGCATACGCAAAAGACAGTGGAAGATGTTGTCCTTCATCACGAAGATAATAA
The DNA here is from genome assembly GCF_014218915.1 of Chryseobacterium sp. C2(2020). Classification (NCBI taxonomy): domain Bacteria; kingdom Pseudomonadati; phylum Bacteroidota; class Flavobacteriia; order Flavobacteriales; family Weeksellaceae; genus Chryseobacterium; species Chryseobacterium sp. C2(2020). The sequence goes on along the minus strand of NZ_JACLCT010000001.1, from coordinate 6,646 downwards.
TTTTTGAAAGCAATTCACAACCGTTCCCGGTGAAAGCGATAAATTCTATGGGTTGTCCTTCATCACGAAGATAATAATTTTTGAAAGCAATTCACAACTCTGCGAGTTGTATTACAGTTCTTAGATTAGTTGTCCTTCATCACGAAGATAATAATTTTTGAAAGCAATTCACAACGATTCTGAATGTAAAACACTCTCATATATTGTTGTCCTTCATCACGAAGATAATAATTTTTGAAAGCAATTCACAACTATCTTGTCCTAATGAATTTGTATATGTACGTTGTCCTTCATCACGAAGATAATAATTTTTGAAAGCAATTCACAACTGCATTACCTACAGAGCCATCAGCTCTATGGTTGTCCTTCATCACGAAGATAATAATTTTTGAAAGCAATTCACAACATTCTTACTATTCCTTATCTAATCTTTATAGTTGTCCTTCATCACGAAGATAATAATTTTTGAAAGCAATTCACAACAAAGACAAAGGTATTGATAATCCTACAATCGTTGTCCTTCATCACGAAGATAATAATTTTTGAAAGCAATTCACAACTACGCCAGAGATAATAGAATATTACGAAAAGTTGTCCTTCATCACGAAGATAATAATTTTTGAAAGCAATTCACAACAAAGGATATTCGCTTGATGAAATTGATAACGTTGTCCTTCATCACGAAGATAATAATTTTTGAAAGCAATTCACAACTGTCCCCGGTGAGGTTGATAAATTCTTCGGGTTGTCCTTCATCACGAAGATAATAATTTTTGAAAGCAATTCACAACTTTCCAAAGTTCTGGCAGATTATATTTTTTGTTGTCCTTCATCACGAAGATAATAATTTTTGAAAGCAATTCACAACTACACCTGAGATAATAGAATATTACGAAAAGTTGTCCTTCATCACGAAGATAATAATTTTTGAAAGCAATTCACAACTTCCACGTAGATCCTACTCGGATGCTATGGGTTGTCCTTCATCACGAAGATAATAATTTTTGAAAGCAATTCACAACAAAAATGCTATTGTCTTATAAGCGCGAACAGTTGTCCTTCATCACGAAGATAATAATTTTTGAAAGCAATTCACAACAGAATTCTATACAAAATCGCAAAACCATGTGTTGTCCTTCATCACGAAGATAATAATTTTTGAAAGCAATTCACAACACAATAGAACTCTTCAGCGTTCTGAATATAGTTGTCCTTCATCACGAAGATAATAATTTTTGAAAGCAATTCACAACAAAAGTGATATACTACATCCTACGGCTCATGTTGTCCTTCATCACGAAGATAATAATTTTTGAAAGCAATTCACAACACGCAACTGCAAACAAAAACGCTCTTGCGAGTTGTCCTTCATCACGAAGATAATAATTTTTGAAAGCAATTCACAACTGATTGTTCGCTTAATGTTATCCAAGTACAGTTGTCCTTCATCACGAAGATAATAATTTTTGAAAGCAATTCACAACAGCCTCTTCCACGTTATTATAAAGAATTGAGTTGTCCTTCATCACGAAGATAATAATTTTTGAAAGCAATTCACAACTGCGCTTCCTGTCGTATTTGAATAACTGAAGTTGTCCTTCATCACGAAGATAATAATTTTTGAAAGCAATTCACAACAAGTTGCATATTGCTTTTGTGCTAGATTGTGTTGTCCTTCATCACGAAGATAATAATTTTTGAAAGCAATTCACAACAAACTCAAATCATTCCGGGCAGAAACATATGTTGTCCTTCATCACGAAGATAATAATTTTTGAAAGCAATTCACAACGAAATGTCGCTCATAAAGTTTTAAGAGAAAGTTGTCCTTCATCACGAAGATAATAATTTTTGAAAGCAATTCACAACATTTTTGAAGTGGTTAAAATATTTTGATTAGTTGTCCTTCATCACGAAGATAATAATTTTTGAAAGCAATTCACAACCCAAAGATCTGTCAATTCCTGATCTATTTCGTTGTCCTTCATCACGAAGATAATAATTTTTGAAAGCAATTCACAACTGTTGCTGAGAAGTCCTTTTGCAGCAAAGGGTTGTCCTTCATCACGAAGATAATAATTTTTGAAAGCAATTCACAACGGCGAAAAGTTAATTGAAAAAATTTCCTGAGTTGTCCTTCATCACGAAGATAATAATTTTTGAAAGCAATTCACAACGTACCTCAAAGGTCTAAAAAAAAAATCAAAGTTGTCCTTCATCACGAAGATAATAATTTTTGAAAGCAATTCACAACTAAAGGTGTTGCCTCGACGTTATTATTCAAGTTGTCCTTCATCACGAAGATAATAATTTTTGAAAGCAATTCACAACAAAAGTGATATACTACATCCTACGGCTCATGTTGTCCTTCATCACGAAGATAATAATTTTTGAAAGCAATTCACAACACGCAACTGCAAACAAAAACGCTCTTGCGAGTTGTCCTTCATCACGAAGATAATAATTTTTGAAAGCAATTCACAACTGATTGTTCGCTTAATGTTATCCAAGTACAGTTGTCCTTCATCACGAAGATAATAATTTTTGAAAGCAATTCACAACACGTTTTCTGATTTTCAAAATGCACTCCATGTTGTCCTTCATCACGAAGATAATAATTTTTGAAAGCAATTCACAACAAATCTGTACATACATCAACATTGGCGTTCGTTGTCCTTCATCACGAAGATAATAATTTTTGAAAGCAATTCACAACGGATATCAGCACGAAAAAAAATAGTTGTAAGTTGTCCTTCATCACGAAGATAATAATTTTTGAAAGCAATTCACAACTTTCTTCGTCACCTCCTAACCAGCATTCACGTTGTCCTTCATCACGAAGATAATAATTTTTGAAAGCAATTCACAACTTCTTTTGGTTGGGTACTCCCTTCGGTTCTGTTGTCCTTCATCACGAAGATAATAATTTTTGAAATCCGCAGCAGGAAGAGCGTAGGCGGATTCAACGAAGAACATTTGATTAAGCTATGGCTGAGTCAAAGCAATTCACATTCAACTTTTGCTGTCTCAAAAGATAATAATTTTTGAAATCCGCTGCAGAAAAGGCATAGGCGGATTCGACGAAAAGCATTTGATTAAGCTAAGGCTGAGTCAAAGCAATTCACATTCAACTTTTGCTGTCTCAAAAGATAATAATTTTTGAAATCCGCTGCAGGAAAAGCGTGGGCGGATTCGACGAAAAGCGTTTGATTAAGCTATGGCTGAGTCAAAGCAATTCACATTCAACTTTTGCTGTCCCAAAGATGATGGTTTTGAAATCCGTTGCAGGAAAGGCGTAGGCGGATTCGACGAAAAGCTTTTGATTAAGCTAGGCTGAGTCAAAGCAATTCACATTCAACTTTTACTGTCCCAAGGATAATAATTTTTGAAATCCGCAGCAGGAAAAACATAGGCGGATTCGACGAAAAGCTTTTGATTAAGCTATGGCTGAGTCAAAGCAATTCATATAAACTCATCTTGTCTCAAAGATAATAATTTATGAAATCCGCTGCAGGAAAAGCGTGGGCGGATTCGACGAAAAGCGTTTGATTAAGCTAGGGCTGAGTCAAAGCAATTCACATTCAACTTTTGCTGTCCCAAAGATGATGGTTTTGAAATCCGCTGCAGAAAAGGCATAGGCGGATTCGACGAAAAGCGTTTGATTAAGCTATGGCTGAGTCAAAGCGATTCATATAAACTCATCTTGTCTCAAAGATAATAATTTTTGAAATCCGCTGCAGGAAAAGCGTGGGCGGATTCGACGAAAAGCATTTGATTAAGCTAGGGCTGAGTCAAAGCAATTCACATTCAACTTTTGCTGTCTCAAAAGATAATAATTTTTGAAATCCGCTGCAGAAAAGGCATAGGCGGATTCGACGAAAAGCGTTTGATTAAGCTATGGCTGAGTCAAAGCAATTCATATAAACTCATCTTGTCTCAAAGATAATAATTTTTGAAATCCGCTGCAGGAAAAGCGTAGGTGGATTCGACGAAAAAGGTGGAGTAGACTTAGCAGAGTCAAGGTAGTTTACTTACATAAATAAAAATAGCCACAACCGAAATATAATCGGCTATGGCTAAAAAATATTTTAGTAAAAACGAAATTAAATTCCGTCGATGATTTCATTTAAAACCGTACTTGGTCTCATGGCAGCATACGTTTTGTACGTATCTGTTTTATAGTAACCGTCAATATCCTGAGGTTTTCCCTGCGCACCAATTAATTCTGCGTTGATCACTTCTTCGTTTTCCTTCATCGCCTCTGCAATCGGAGCAAATTGTGCCGCTAATTCTGCATCAGCAGTCTGGTTTGCTAAAGCTTCAGCCCAGTACATTGCCAGATAGAAGTGGGAACCTCTGTTATCGATTTGACCTACTTTTCTTGCAGGAGACTTGTCGGTAGCTAAGAATTTAGCATTAGCTTCATCCAGTGCATCCGCTAACACCTGAGATTTTGTATTCCTCTGAGTTTGCGCCAAATGCTCTAAAGAAGCCTGTAAAGCAAGAAATTCACCTAAAGAATCCCATCTTAAATAACCTTCTTCGATGAACTGCTCAACGTGTTTAGGAGCAGAACCTCCCGCACCGGTTTCAAAAAGACCACCTCCGTTCATTAATGGAACAATAGAAAGCATTTTAGCAGAAGTTCCAAGTTCAAGAATAGGGAAAAGGTCAGTTAAATAATCTCTCAATACGTTTCCGGATACAGAAATGGTATCTTTTCCTTCTCTTGCTCTTTTTAATGTTTCCGTCATGGCGTCTTTTACATCCATGATTCTGATGTCTAATCCGTTGGTGTCGTGATCGGCTAAGTATTTTTCAACTTTTTTGATGATTTCTCTGTCGTGTGCTCTTCCTTTATCTAACCAGAAAATAGCCGGAGTATCAGATAATCTGGATCTGTTTACTGCTAATTTCACCCAGTCCTGAATCGGAGCATCTTTCGTCTGGCACATTCTGAAAATATCTCCTTTTTCTACTTTCTGAGAAAGAAGAACGTTTCCGTTTTCGTCCTGAACTTCAATGGTTCCTTCTGCAGAAGCTTGGAATGTTTTGTCGTGAGATCCGTATTCTTCAGCTTTTTGAGCCATCAAACCAACATTCGGAACAGAACCCATTGTAGTAGGATCTAATTTCCCATGTGCTTTCATATCATCAATAACAGACTGATAGAAACCTGCGTAAGAACGGTCCGGAATAATACAAACCGTATCTTCTTCTTTTCCGTCTTTGTTCCACATTTTTCCGCCGCCTCTTACCAGAGCAGCCATAGAAGCATCAACGATGATATCGGAAGGAACGTGGAAATTGGTAATCCCTTTGTCTGAATTTACCATAGCCACTCTCGGTCCGTTTGCCAGAGCCGCTTCAATATCTGCTTTAATATCCGCTTCCTGAGCATTTCCTTTTATTTTTTCGAAAAGATCAGCAAGACCGTTATTAGGATTAACATCTAAAGATTTGAAGGTTTCTGCATATTTCGTGAAAACCTCTTTGAAGAACGTTTCTACAATCGCTCCGAAAATAATCGGATCAGAGATCTTCATCATGGTTGCTTTAAGGTGTGCCGAAAGAAGCACGTTTCTGTTTTTAGCCTCTTCAATCGCTTCCTGTACGAAAGCTTTTAAAGCATTGAGATTCATTACAGAAGAATCAATTACTTCTCCTGCCTGAAGGTTGGCGAAATCTTTCAATTGCGTTTCAGAACCGTCGTTTCCTTTGAAAACGATCTTAAATTTTGTAGCATTTTCTACCGTTGTTGAGGTTTCTGTTCCATAGAAATCTCCTCCGTTCATGTGCGCAACGTCTGTTTTGCTGTCAGAAGCCCAGTCGCCCATTCTGTGAGGGTTTGCTTTTGCATAGTTTTTAACGGCTTTTGGAGCACGTCTGTCAGAATTTCCTTCTCTTAATACAGGGTTTACGGCACTTCCTAAAACTTTGGCATATTTTGCTTTAATTGCTTTCTCTTCATCATTTTTAGGCTCAGCAGGATAATTAGGCACTGCAAAACCTTTAGACTGCAATTCTGCAATTGCTTCATCCAATTGAGGAGCAGAAGCTGAAATATTCGGTAACTTGATAATGTTGGCATCCGGTTGAGTCGCTAACTGACCCAATTCAGCCAAAGCATCACCGATCTTTTGATCATCCTTCAAAAATTCCGGGAAGTTGGCTAAAATTCTTCCTGCCAAAGAAATATCCGGAACGGCGATCTCGATGTTTGCAGATTTTGTAAAAGCTTTCACAATCGGTAAAAACGAGTGTGTAGCCAACATAGGAGCCTCATCCGTAAGCGTGTAATAGATTTTTGATTTGTCTGACATTATACTGTAATTTATTATTTGATTTTTTAAGACTCACAAATTTAGTGATTATGATTGTTTTATTTAAACATTTGCATAAAAAAAAGAGGCAAGAGCCTCTTTAAATTTTAATTAGATGACGAACTTGTAATATATCCGCTGGAAGCACTTCCTCCCAATTGTCCGCTCCATGTATTCGTTTTAGAATTGAAGACATAAGTTTTACTATCAGAAGAGTTATAAATTGCAAAATCACCATTAGAAGCAGTAATATATCCGCTGGAAGCACTTCCTCCCAATTGTCCGCTCCATGTATTCGTTTTAGAATTGAAGACATAAGTTTT